>JAADDM010000177.1 GCA_013153955.1 Gammaproteobacteria bacterium
ATCTCCTAAACCAGAATCATTTCATTCAAGCCTGCACCGGCTGGAATCATTGGGTAAACGTTCTCTTGTTGATCCGTAATGATGTCAACAAAAACCAAACGATCTTTGTACTTATCAGAGAATACTTCATCCAACTGAGCTTCCATTGTTTTAGGATCATCAATACGCACACCAACATGGCCATACGCTTCTGCAAGCTTAACAAAATCAGGCAGTGATTCCATATAAGACATGGAGTAACGGCGCTCGTAGAAGAACTCTTGCCACTGACGAACCATGCCCAAGAACCCGTTGTTTAGACAGATAATTTTAATGGGAAAACCGTACTGCAAACAAGTTGAAAGCTCTTGAATATTCATTTGAATAGAGCCTTCGCCTGTAATACAAACAACCGTCGCATCAGGAAATGCAAGCTGCGCCCCCATGGCTGCAGGTAAGCCGAAGCCCATCGTACCCAAACCACCTGAGTTTAACCAACGACGAGGTTTGTCAAACGGATAGTATTGCGCAGCAAACATTTGGTGTTGACCCACATCTGATGATACATACGCATCTCCATTCGTAGATTTCCACACAGCTTGTACCGCAGCTTGAGGCTTAATCTTCGCTCCGGTGGTATCAAATCGTAGGCAGTTTGTTGCACGCCACTCTTCAATTTGTACCCACCAATCAGCAATCGCTTGCGCATCAGATTTAAGCTCTGTTTTATCCAGAATACTGTTCATCTCTGTCAGTACCTGCTTAACAGGCCCCACAATCGGAATATCCACCAACACGTTTTTAGAGATTGACGCAGGGTCAATATCAACATGAATGATTTTTGCATCCGGACAGAACTTTTCAAGATTCCCTGTCACGCGATCATCAAAACGCGCACCAATCGCAATGATTAAATCACTGTTATGCATGGTCAGGTTAGCTTCATAAGTTCCGTGCATCCCCAGCATTCCAACTGACTGCTTATCTGAAGCGGGAAATGCGCCTAAGCCCATTAAAGTCTGCGTGATTGGAAACCCTAGTTTATGCGTCAGTTCAATTAAGTCCTCAGACGCATCCCCAAGGATGACACCACCACCGGTGTATAAAACGGGTTTCTTCGCAGAAAGCATCATTTCAACGGCTTTCTTAATCTGACCACTGTGGCCTTTTGTTACAGGCAAGTAGGAGCGCATCTCAACTTCTTGTGGATATGCATAGGTGCTTTTGGCGTTTTGTACATCTTTCGGAATATCGACCACAACCGGGCCAGGTCGGCCAGTTGTTGCTAAGTAAAACGCTTTTTTGAGCGTATCAGCAAGGTCATCGACATTCTTGACCAAGAAGTTGTGTTTAACGATAGGTCTTGTTACGCCAACAGTATCAATCTCTTGGAATGCATCCAAGCCGATCATTGCCGTAGGCACTTGACCGGTGATACACACCATAGGAATCGAATCCATATAGGCGGTTGCAATACCAGTGACAGCATTTGTTGCCCCTGGTCCTGACGTGACAAGAACCACTCCTGGCTTACCTGTAGAGCGCGCAAAACCGTCCGCAGCATGTACTGCGGCCTGTTCGTGACGTACTAAAATATGGCTTAATTTTTTAGCGTCCGTATCTAGGGCATCATAAATGGGCAGCACTGCGCCGCCAGGATAACCCCAAATATGCTCTACGCCCTCATCTTCTAAATAATGTACAAGAATTTGAGCACCAGTCATTTCCACAACATTGGTCCTTTTTAGTTACAGTTAACATCGCTTTGCCATTGGGCGTTTAGGTTCTGTTGGAACACGCCAAATTAAGGGCAAAGCAAGCTTAACAAAGGTTAAATAGTCATCTGCCTTTTAAACAAAGACAGGAAAGAGAGGATTATATAAGATTTTGTTGATATTTAGAATATCAAGGCGCTATTTTTTCGTGTATTTTCGTTAAAAAATAAGCATTTAGCGAAATATTTTACAGAAAATACTGCGTATTCGGAGGGAAGCCCTTTAAACCCACTTGCCTGTAAAGGATATGTGGACTTAAACTCGACTTTGCTTGAGTTGAGCAGGGTAAACATCTATTCAACTTAATAAGTTAAATTCAAATTTTTTAAAACTGGTACTGAACGCCTACTTCAATCCCTGCGGTATCAAATTCAATTTTGTCAACGCCATAAGACTTGCTAGCCTTAACAGACTTATACTCAACAGAAAGTGAAGTAGCCTCGTTTACAAATGCTTTATAACCTAAGCCATAAGTACTTGAATCGACGTCATCCGTGGCTTGAAAGCTTCCCACTTTTCTTTCATAGTTAACCGAACCAAATCCTAAACGTGCATACAACAACGAATCATCCCCTACCAAAAAACCTGGTAGAACAGATATATTCCATGCCTGTTTAATGTCCCCTGAAGCCAAACCTCCGTTATAACAGGTAACGCAACTGGCCTTGCCTAAGTTCTGCTGAATCTGCCCCTCTCCCCCTAAAACAAACTTAGAGCCCGCGAAGCGATGGTGAAATCCAACAACCACGCCCAACCCTAATTCAGCCCCATCGCCTTTAACTTTTGTCCCATTTATTTTACCCTCTGCCGAATAAGACCCAGCAGTAACTCCAACATAGCCACTATTAAACTTTTCACTTGCCTGAGCCGCTCCAAACGTACTAGCCAATACTGCTGCCATAATAATTTTTTTCATTTCTAATCCTATTCATATTTAACGTGTAGCGCCTAAGCAGATCTTGAAACACTCTACTAACATAATAAGTAACAACGCTTATCTAAAACAAGTATAGTGGATTTAAAAATCAAAGGAGACTTTAATTCTGCGTAAACCGAAAAATTTACGCTAAGATTAACCAGGCTTGGCTAACTCTGAAAGCACTCTAAAAACAGGTGCTTTCGATAGTGCTGTAACTCATCAATAGACTCTAAAATATCAGCCAATGCAAGGTGTGCGCCCTTCTTTTGGTGACTTTGATAGACCTTAGGTGCCCAGCGCTTGGCCAGCTCTTTGAGGCTGCTAACATCTAAGTTTCGGTAGTGAAAGTAGTCCTCAAGCGTGGTCATCTGCTCTGCCATAAACTTTCTGTCTTGGCAGATGCTGTTGCCACACATAGGGGATTTACCGGCTGAGATATAGTCCTTTAGAAATTCAATGGTTTGCTGTTCGGCCTGTTGCAGAGTGACTTCACTCTCTAGCACGCGCTGAGTTAATCCTGATTTTCCATGATGCGTCACGCACCACTCATTCATATTATCCATAATGGCCTGATCCGTTTTAATGGCCAGCACAGGTCCTTCTGCAATGACCTTTAAATCACTGTCCGTCACCACGGTTGCAATCTCAATAATATGGTCTGTTTTCGGGTTTAGACCCGTCATTTCAAGATCAATCCAAATTAAATTCTTATCGGACTTCATAATACTTTCTCATTTCACTTACAATATAGGGTTATCTTAACGTATAACGTACGCTGTAACTAACCGTATAACCCACTAACTTATCATCAAGAAAGCGACGACATGAACTGGATTACCTCACTCTTTATTTTCGCCTTAGCAACCAATTTAATCATTGAAGTTTGGCTAAATATTAAAAACCAATTCCACATCGGTCGTCACCGCGATACCGTGCCTGAAGATTTCAGTGAAATTGTCTCGTTAGAGGCACACCAGAAGGCGGCAGACTATAGCCGTACTAAATTACAACTGAGTCGACTTGGCTTATTCTATGATGCCGCTATCCTGATATTTATGACACTTGGAGGGGGCTTTCAAGACCTTTATACACTTTGGTTAAACACAGGCTTAGAGCCCATTTGGCGTGATGCGGGGTTCTTACTGTCTACCCTTTGGTTCTTGTCATTATTGCACCTGCCTTTTTCTATTATCAGCACCTTTAAAATAGAGGCCGAGTTTGGGTTTAATAAAACCACGCCGATGAATTTCTTTACAGATTTACTCAAACAGTGGGCGCTGATGCTGGTACTTGGCCTACCCTTAATTTGGGTGATATTAACCATTATGACGGCTTACATTGACCAGGTCTGGTGGTTTTATACTTGGGTCGTTTGGATGGGCTTTCAACTGATTTTAATGTGGGCGTATCCAAAATGGATTGCACCGATTTTTAATAAGTTTACGCCGCTGGAAGACGAAGCGATGCAGCAGAGAATTAATGCGCTACTTGAACGCACCGGCTTTGAATCGAATGGTATCTATGTCATGGACGGTTCGTCCCGTTCAGGTCACGGCAATGCTTACTTTACGGGGATGGGCAAAAACAAGCG
>JAADDM010000310.1 GCA_013153955.1 Gammaproteobacteria bacterium
TAGAGTGAAACTGACCCTCTCCTGATACTTTAAAAGTCGTGTGAAAGTTTCCTTTACTCAATTCAGTCATGCCTCGATCAATTTCATTCATGGTGTGACCCAGCGCTTTTGTTGTGTTATTAATACCTTGCTTTAGGGTATGTAAGTCGCCATAACACTGTGTATTAACCGTTTTATCAAAACGACCAGAGGCAAGGTTAGCCAGAACTTCATTCGACTCTTTAATCACCGTTTGCAGTGATTGCAGCATCTTATTAAAGTGGACAGACATTTCATTAACCTCATCCTTAGAGCCACTCACATCGGCTCTAATAGAGAAATCCCCCTTCTCCTCAACCTGCTGAATAACATTTTGCAGAGCCAGAATTGGTTTTAACACTTTTCTGAATATAATGGTAAAAGACAGCAAAATTAAGATTGTAAAAATAACTAAACTGATGACAGATAGAATCGCTGAAAAATCGATGGAATCCGCCAACTCTTTTGACAATTCTTGAGTCATTAACTCCGCAGACTTATCAATTTCTGTTGACAATGCATCTAAGCCTTTCGTAGCTGGGCTATCTGAAATCTTAATTTTCTTATCAACTTGCTGTGAGCTCATGCCTTTATCGGCCATCTTCTTGGCTTTTAGTACCGCAGCATCATAGGCCTTTACAACGGACAGAATATCGGTAAGGGCTTTATCCTCAATCTCATTAACACCTAAACTACGGTAGCCTGAAATAGCGGCTAACGCTTCAGCAACTTTAGCCTGAACTTTCGCAATTCTTGGGGTATCCTGACGAAGCACATAGTTCTTAAACTGGTGAATCATCCCGCCAAAACCAAGAGCCTCTCTTAGATTCATCAAATAAACCGCTTTCGTGCCTTTTTGGCTATACTGAGCTTCTTTAATTTTTGCTTTCAGCGCTTCTAACCCTTTTACCATTGGCGTGTCATTAATCTTGATAGACTTATCTATTTCACGACTGCTGCGTCCCTCTGCGACCATATTTTTGGCTTTTTCTAAAGCTTTTTTGTAGGCTAATATGGTGTTTGTAATGGCTTCAATCGCCGCGACTTCCTCAGGTGAATTATTAATTTCTGAGTAATCGGAAAGGTTTAGTAAGGCGTTATTGATCTTCTTCTCCACCTTTGCTACTCGCGGAGCATCCTGACGAATCACATAGTTTTTAAACTGGTGAATCATGCCGTCATACCCGACAAACTTAACGAGTTTATTAAATAGAACCGTTTTATTGGTTGCCATATCATGCAGCTCAACCCAGCTCTCTTGAACAGCACTGGTGTTTTTATAAATAAGAGCTGTTCCAGCAACTGAGAATACACCCGCCAAAAGAATTAAGCCTAATAAAAAGCTACCCGACTGTTTCAATGTTAAATTCATATGACATCCATTTAATCTATTAACAACATTTAAAAAAATATTTTACTCTATCTTAAGTAAAACTAGCATTTGACTTGTTAAAACTTGATCCAAATTAAGTTTTAAACTTCTGTTTCTTAACCTTGTAACGGCTGATGGTCCACAAAATTTAGACTTTTTTGCCTGCTTAATAAAATTCATACAGTGCAGGTTCTTGTAGTTGATCTGCCCATGATTTTAACAACGCTCTAGAATGAAGGCTCTGGGTTGGACGCGCATTCTCTCCCATCAGTTCATTCATACGCTGTACCTGCTCTGCAGATACTTCAACAGGGTGCTTGAATACCATCCAATAAACCCCTTCCGAACAAGGTGGTGTTGTCAGTGAACCACTGTATTTATAAAACTCTGTATTGCCCGGAATAAAACGAACAGGGTTTAAACCTGCATTTCTGTGAATATGCTCTTTACCAATGTCCTTAGGTAAGTTTTTAAGTAAGGTATTTAAAGCAGAATTCTCTTCACCTTCTTGAAAAATAACCCCCAGAACGGCTAGGTTGCCATCCCCATCGCTGTGTACAAAGTGCACTTCCATCGGGTAATTAAAGCCCTCTTTTTTGTGTTCGCTTGGTGTATGAAAGTGGAACTGTAATAGCTCGTAGCGATGTCCTCCTACCTTGATATAACTGCCCAGAGGGTAATTAACTTGAATGGTATGCCCATTGTTAAGTACTTTTAAAGGAACGTCTCTGTAGTGAATATCAAGCGCAGGCAAACCTGTTGTTCCTACTGCTGAGCGATCTCTTAAATCAATAGGCGATTGATTCTTTCCTATTTTACAACTTACGTTATCCGGCGACAAATCTCCCCAGTGCTTAGGCCCCTCCTTTCCAGAGTAGCCCCAATGAGCCGCATGAGCGTCTTTCTCACTATCAGACATTGAATGCCCCCCTGCAGGACTTGTTGAATCTGCCTTATGCATCGCTTTTGGAGCGCTATGTTTAGAGGCGGATGTTTTTTTAGCATGGGTATCGAGTTCGGCACCAAGGTCAATCAAAGGTGCATCATGACTTGCCGTTTGTGCAGACGCATTAGGGGCTACCAATACAGTACTGAAACACAACGCAATCACGAGATGATTTAAGTTTGATTTTTTCACACAGAACTCCAAAATGAATCTTTTAAATTTTAATTAAACGTCAAGCAATAAGTTTGCCACCTAATCGGAATAATAGATAGAAATACCTAGACCGTTAACTTCTTACCTTTAAATCCCCCCCCTGGGGCTGCTTATACTGGCGCAACTCTCTGCTCTAACAACGATTGAAACACATCCAGTTCAGACTTGTTTATCGCAAAAACCCCTTCACCTCCTTGCTCAAAGTCAAACCAGAAAAGCGGTAGCTCTGGATAGACTGACTCAATAAAATATTGAGAAACCCCTACTTCAACAATTAACACCCCATCTTCTTTTAGGTAGGTAGAAGCTTCGGCTAAAATTTTACGAACCAAATCGAGCCCATCATCTCCCGCTTCTAACCCCAGCCTAGGCTCTTGCTGAAACTCTTCTGGCAATGCATCCATCTCTATCTTATCAACATAAGGGGGATTACTAACAATCAAATCATACTGCTTACCCTTCAGTGCAGAAAATAGATCTGATTCAATCGCCTTGGCAAATTCCTGAAGGCCGTAGAGTTCAATATTTTGATTTGCAACCTCAAGGGCTTCCGGAGAGATATCGACCAAGTCCACCTGTGCATTTGGAAACGCTTGAAGTGATGCAATCCCTATACATCCACTCCCTGTACAGAGATCAAGCACATCTGTTACCGAATCAGGCTCTACCCATGGTTCATATCTATTTGCAATCAATTCAGCAATCGGTGAGCGAGGTACCAAAGTTGATTCGTTTACTTTAAAACGAATCCCTGCAAACCATGCTTCACCCGTTAAATAAGCTGCAGGCTTGCGCGTCTCAATACGTCGTTGAAATAACTCTGTTACAGCTTGTTTTTCAGACTGATTTAAACGAGATGCCCAGTAGTTTTCTGGGATATTCGCAGGCAAGCTCAACGCGTGGAATACCAACACTTTAGACTCATCAAAGGCATTATCTGTACCGTGACCAAAAAACAGGTCTGCTTTAATAAATAGTGAACCGCCCCAACGTACAAAATCGGTAATGCTTTCAAGGCCATCGTGTTGGTAATTTAAGTCACTCATGGTTCTGTTTCCTATTAAATTCGTTATTATTTCTTAACTGCGTGCTTTGGTCTAAATGCTTTTATAAAAGCCTCATCTGTCTCCAAATAACCACCTTCGATTAGATCAATGCAGTACGGTACAGCAGGAAAAACGGCTTCTAAACACTCTCCGATGGCCGAAGGCTTTCCAGGCAGGTTGATAATCAAACAACTACCCCGCGTGCCAGCAATCTGTCTCGATAAAATCGCTGTCGGCACATACTGTAAAGAGACTGCGCGCATCTGCTCAGCAAAGCCATCTAGGATTTTTTCACAGACATTTGCAGTTGCTTCGGGGGTCACATCCCGTTTTGCAGGCCCTGTTCCGCCCGTTGTCACAATCAGACTACAGCCCTGATAATCAACCATGTCAACTAAGGTCGATTCAATCAATGTTTGCTCGTCTGCAATCACTTTAGATACAGCAACCCAATCATTGATAAGCGCCTGCTTAATCCAAGCCTGCATTGCTGGGCCACCCAAATCTTCGTATTCACCCCGGCTCGCTCTGTCAGATACGGTAATGAATCCTATTTTAATTTCACTATTTTGCATGATAATTCCCTTTAAGCCTTGAATCTAGTCACTTTAATCCTCATATAATACCGTATTATTT
>JAADDM010000208.1 GCA_013153955.1 Gammaproteobacteria bacterium
TATATCGCAAATAGCGACAAAGGCCGGATTATATAGCTTTTCTAAAAGAAGGTCAAAACAAATAAACAATTATTTTCATTACATTGTTCATCTCAACTTTATAATCCTTAACAGAGGGCGTTAAGAACGAGACTCTATAATACTCGGGCCGCTGATTATAGCGCATTTATGACAGCATAAATAAACAAAGACACGCTTCTTCCATAACTAGTTACGGCTAACCTCTTGTAAATACTGGCTTCATTTGCCTATTCATACTAAAATAGCGCCTTTCAATATTCCCATATGACCATAGAAGCCCTTAAAGCCCATGACTCTAGCTGAAATCCGTGCCCTCATTGAAACCGATATCAAAGCGGTTGACCAACTCATTTTGACCCGACTGGCATCCGACGTGGTTTTAGTTAACCAAATTGGACACTACATTATCAACAGTGGCGGTAAGCGTTTACGCCCGTTGCTAGTACTCCTCTCCGCTCGTGCGTGTGGCTACCAGGGAACTGACCACCAGCTAATGGCGGCGGTCATTGAGTTTATTCATACCTCAACCTTACTGCATGATGATGTGGTTGACGAGTCTGATACTCGCCGTGGTAATAAAACAGCAAATGAAGTCTGGGGCAATGCGGCCAGCGTACTTGTTGGAGACTTCTTATACTCTCGCTCTTTTGAGATGATGGTTGAACCAGGTGTTTTAAAAATCATGCAGGTCATGGCGGAAGCCACCAATGTGATTGCTGAAGGCGAAGTGCTTCAGCTTTTAAACTGTCATGATGCGGACACGACCAAAGAGCGTTATATGGAAGTGATTCACCGCAAGACCGCTAAACTCTTTGAAGCCGCCACCCAAATGGGGCCTATCCTGGCTGAAAAACCTGAACTAGAAGCGGCCTTTATCGCCTATGGTCGTCACTTAGGGGCGGCTTTCCAGTTAATTGATGACGCCTTAGACTACACGGGTAATGAAGCAGAGCTGGGTAAAAATATCGGTGATGATTTAGCTGAAGGCAAGCCAACGCTACCGCTTATTTATAGTCTAAAAAACGGTACTCCAGAAGAACAATCCATTATTCGTCGTGCGATAGAGTCCGAAGGCGTTGCCTTATTAGAAGAGGTTACGGCCATTATCAAAGGCTCTGGTGCAATTGCTTATACCGAGGAAATAGCCCAGCAGGAAGCAGAGCTTGCTAAACAAGCCCTTGCACCTTTGGTGGACAGCGAGTTAAAACAGGCGCTGTGCGCATTAGCAGATTTAGCTGTCAACCGAACGCATTAATAAATAAACATGAGCTGAAAGGATTCGATAGATTAGAACTCAGCCCTCATAAAGCCAAAAAGGCCTTGATACACAGAGCGTATCAAGGCCTTTTCTATACCCTCTCATTCATAAATGATTAAGAGTGTATTTTTTTAGGATGATCCTTTGCATGCTTTTCAAATGCTAAACGAATCTCCTCCTCCTCTTGCAGTGCCAGCGCTTCTGCAATTCTGGCCTCCTCTTCTTGCTTCTCTTGTAAAAGGTGACGCTTGTAAAGATCTAGGTTCTCTAACTTGGTCTTGCTCCAATCAATACGGCGTAACAACCAGCGCACTAGAAAACGCACAACATGGCACTGTCTTCTACTGGCATAAAGTAACTCAGGCTCAGCACGATGGCCATGCATACGTTCAACAATAATTAACTGCTCTTCCATATCTGGACGAATACGAATAAAGCCACTATTGTTTTCATCAAAACTGGTGCTGTAGTAGATACGAACAACACTATTCATACTAAAGATCGCCTTAGACAGAATCGTAGACTCATGCTTTCCATTCTGGCCGACAGTATGAATAAAAATATTTTGATAGAGTATCTGTCTGAAAAACTGCTCCACTTCGTCAAAGGGAATCTCTTGATGCGCCAGCTTTTCGCGTTCACGCTCAAACTTTAACGACTCGGAACGTCTCTCTAAGTGTTTAAAAAAATATTTAACAGCAGGCCTAATTGGCTTGTCATGATTCATGCATAATTACCTCTAAATAGGATAACGACCAATCTTCATTTTTATTGAGGCCTAAATTCAAACTATTTTACGAAATGGCGCATGTTTCAGCCATATATCACGTCGATTAAAGCGTGCTAAAATAGCCTACTCAACAAGGTTTATCTAAACGGGTTCATTTAGAACTCATACTTACATACCCCGATACCCAATAGGAACCCCATCGTGCGCCTAATCACCTTCAAGCCGCTTCAAAAAAAAATCGCACTCTGGGGCGTATTGGTTACGCTTTTTACCCTGATATCGGGCTGTAGCTCCTATGGAGCGATTAGTAACACACCTACCGAGCGTGAAAAAACGCAGACTGCTGACACCATCAAACCTGATTACTCGATTCAAACGGTTTTAACAGCAAAACCTCAAGGCAATGTTGCCCTGGTGCTCACTTTTTCAGGAGGGGGAACGCGCGCTGCGGCGCTAGCGTACGGTGTATTGCAAGCGTTATATAAAACAGAAATCGGTGACGAACATCATAAGCGCCCCCTACTCAATGAAGTGGATGTGATTAGCTCGGTATCAGGCGGTAGCTTTCTAGCCGCCTACTATGGCTTGCATGGTAAGGAGACTTTTGAATCATTTGAATCAATCATGCTCAAAAAAGACATTAAAAGTGAACTCATTAGCGGTATTTTAAGTCCAGCAAACTGGTTTTTAGATACCGGCAGAACGGAGATGGCGGTGCAATTTTACAATAACACCATCTTCAAAGACGCCACCTTTAAAGACCTTCAAAAAGCCGACAGCCCACTCATTCTAATCAACGCAACCGACCTAGGAAATGGGGTTCGCTTCTCCTTTACACAAGACAGCTTTAATCTCATCTGCTCTGACATCAATCAATTCTCAATTGCCCGAGCCGTGACCGCCTCTTCGGCCGTTCCTGTCATGTTTAACCCTGTTGTGGTTAAAAATTATCAGCCGTGTCAGAACGCCACGACCCAAAAACTAGCACAGGCCAGTCAAAACCCTACACTTAACTATGAGCTAAAACAGGTTATCAAAGGTCTACAGGATTACACTCAAACAGAGTACCCCTACCTACACCTTGTCGATGGCGGCATCTCTGATAACTTGGGACTCAGAGCCATCTATGAGTCCGTTGAACTCTCTGGCGGCGCTAAACGCTTTCTTACAAAAATTGGGAAACAGAGCATTAACCACATTGCCGTCATCTCGGTCGATGCTTCAACACAAAGCGCCCGAAGCATTCGATTCACCAACAAAGCCCCCTCTATTGAGGACAGCGTGGATGCCATGACCGACATTCAGCTACACCGTTATAACAACGCGACTTTACAAGTGTTTGAATCAAGTCTTGACCGCTGGGGAAAAGCCTTATCAACGCCCAACAATCCCGTTTCCTCCCACTTTATTAAACTCAACTTTAACCAGCTGCCAACGGAAGAGCAGCGTACTGAGTTCAACCAAATTCCCACCAGCCTAAGCCTGACCGAAGACCAAGTTCACAGCCTCATACAAGCTGGGCATGATTTACTCATCAGCAACCCTCTCTATCAAGATTTGGTTAAAAAACTCTCAGTAACCCCTCAATAACGGTTGTTTAAAGCCGTCAAAAAAACAACCTATTTAAAACAACCAGGCCTGCTTTTTTTAGATATTCCAGACATAAAAAAAGAGGCTAAAAGCCTCTTTTTATTAGAAAGTTAACCTTCCTAAGGGGTCTGCACATTCTAAATTAGAACGGAACATCGTCATCATCAAAGTCATTCGGTGCATAAGCAGGCGCACGTTGTGGCTGCTGCTGTGCAGGCTGCCCACCCATGTTATTCTGCTGACCCATTGGCGCTGCCGCCTGCTGGTTCATACCGCCCTGTGGTGCTTGCTGAGCCTGTGGCTGAAAATTATTCTGCTGACGTGGCTGTTGCTGTCCCATTCCGCCCCCTTGAGGCGCTTGGTTAAAAGAGGTATCGCGTTGACCGCCCCCTCCGCCGCCTAACATCTGCATGGTGCCGTCGAAACCACTGATAACAACTTCAGTCGTATAGCGATCTTGACCATTTTGATCCTGCCACTTACGGGTTTGTAGCTTGCCTTCTAGGTAAACCTGAGAGCCTTTTTTAAGGTACTGACCCGCAATTTCAGCTAACTTACCAAACATAGAGACTCTGTGCCACTCGGTCTTCTGTTGCTTCTGACCAGTACTCTTATCGTTCC
>JAADDM010000031.1 GCA_013153955.1 Gammaproteobacteria bacterium
ATTGTTCTAACCGGTGTATACCTCATCCAAGATGGAGAATTAACCATGGGGGGCTTAATCGCAACTGTCATGCTAAGCCAGCGCGCCATCGGGCCGATGGGACAGTTTGCAAACCTAACCACCAGCTATTCACAGACCAAGACCGCACTAGACTCGCTAAACGAACTCATGAAAAAAGAGATTGAACGCCCCCCATCAAAACGCTTTATTCAGCACCCCAGATTTGAAGGGAAAATTGAATTTATTGATGTCGTATTTAACTACCCGGGCGAATCGAAGCCCGCACTAAATCGTATCAGCTTTGTCATCAACCCCGGAGAAAAGGTCGGCATCATAGGGCGTATTGGCTCAGGAAAATCGACCATTGAGAAGCTCATTTTAGGCTTCTACCAAGTCACTGAAGGCTCAATCCTCATTGATGACATTGATATTACACAGCTAGACCCTGCCGAACTGCGTCGCAACATCAACTACGTACCTCAGGATGTCGTCCTTTTTAGCGGCGATGTTAGAGACAACATCTCCTACAAAGCCCCCTATATTGACGACCATGCCATCTTAAAAGCCGCGCGTTTGGCTGGTGTGGATGACTTTATTCGCCAACACCCATCAGGCTATAGCCTCAAAGTGAACGAAGGTGGCACCTCACTTTCAGGCGGCCAGCGTCAGAGCATCGGAGTCGCTCGCGCCCTCTTACTCGATTCAGCCATCTATCTATTTGATGAACCAACCAATGCGATGGATGCTAAAACAGAGCAGATCATGATTAACCGCCTCAAAAAAGGCACACTGAACAGCACCTCATTACTCGTCACACACAAGATGAGTTTACTGCAGTTGACCGAACGTCTCATGGTGCTAGACAATGGTAAAATCATTGCCGATGGCCCTAAGCAAACTGTATTAGAAGCCCTCAAAACAGGCAAAATCAATAAAAAAAGTTAACCTATGACCGAAGCCACACAAAAAGCACAAAGCCGTCAAGAACGCATCGCAGAGCAAGACATTGCATTTATGTCTAGCCTCAGTCAAGCCGCCCTTGAAAAACCCACCGCCAAATCACAATGGGTTGTCTGGGTGATCCTACTCGTCGTTATTTGGCTCATTACATGGTCAAACTACGCAGAGCTGGACAAAATCGTCCGGGGCGAAGGGAAAGTGGTACCCTCTATCGAAATTCAGGTTATTCAAAACCTTGAAGGCGGTATTATTGAAGACATCTTCGTCCAACCAGGGGACAAAGTGACCAAAGGACAAATACTCATAAAACTGGATAACACCCAGTTCGCCAGCTCCTTTGATGAAAGCGAAATCAAAGAAGCCCAGCTCGTTGCTCGAGCACAAAGACTCACCGCGGAGGCCTTCTCCAAACCTTTTGCCGCTACCGATGCCTCTGACAACCCCCGTATTCAAGCCCTTTACGATCGAGAATACCGCCTCTACCAAGGCCGCTTAAGACAACATAAAACCAATGATGCCATCATTGTAGAGCAAATTGAGCAAAAAAAGCTTGAGCTAACGGAGGCCTACAGTCAGAGAAAACAACTCGCGCGTTCCCGGGACTTACTCAAACAAGAGATCACCTTGATGCAACCGCTTGTCAAGCAGGGAATCGCCTCACAAGTTGACCTACTCAAGCTCCAACGAGAAGAGAATGATGCCTATAGCCGCTTACGTACCGTTCAAAACTCCATTCCCAAAATAAAATCGGTCATCTCTGAGTACCGATCAAAACGCATCGAAGCAAAAGAGATGTATATGAATGATGCGCATGAGGAGCTTAATCAGGTTCTCGCAGAAAAATCACAGCTCGAAAAATCTAAGTTAGCCTTAGCTGATCGAGTCAAACGAACTGACATTCGCTCTCCCGTTAATGGCACAATTAAACAGATTTTAGTCTCTACTATTGGCGGAGTCGTCCAGCCCGGTAGCGATATTATCGAAATTGTGCCCGAAGCTGATGCACTGGTGCTTGAAACCAAAATTCCGCCAGCCGACATTGGATTTTTATATGAAGGCTTAAAAGCCAAAATTAAATTTACCGCCTATGATTTTGCCATTTATGGTGGGCTAGACGGTACAGTTACCAGAATATCTGCCGATACCATTACCGATGAAGAAGGCAACAGCTACTACATCGCCCGGGTGACAACTGATTTAAACCACTTAGGAACAGAACAATCTCCTCTGCACCTACTGCCAGGAATGACAGCCAGCGTAGATATTATTGTCGGTAAACACACCTTACTAGATTATCTACTCAAACCCATTATTAAAGCTAAAGATTTAGCCTTAAGGGAATCGTAAATTCCCTTACAGACATTCAGTGTATAATACTGGATATTTAGTGTAGAATACCTTGCTCGCATGAATACGTGAATCTACACAAAGGGCAAGCAAACTTAACAAAGGGCTTAATGCTTGATGAAACGACCTTTAATCTTTGTACAAGACCCCAATGCCTTAAAAAACTGGTTGATCGCATGCGGTTCTGACGCAAAAGTGCTCTATGATTTAGAGGCTATTGACACTCGATTTACTCCCTCTGACTGTATTTTATTAATACAGATTTCAAAACAGAGCGGTATAAAAGAAGTCAGCCAACTGGCAACAGCAGGGTTTGACATCCTCCTATTCAGTGACGAACCCTCTAACACAGAAGGGTTACAGGTATTTAAAGCCGGTATAAAAGGATACTTAAACACCTTTGCAACCCCGGAGCGCATTGAACAAGCTTTAGCCACCATTGCCTCTGGCAGTATTTGGTTAGGGGTCAATGTCATGCAGGCCATGATTGACTCCGTTATTCAAAAAAGTATCCCCAGTGATGCTTGGAAGGTACGCTTAACCAATCGTGAGCAACAAGTTGCCATGCTAGTATTAGAGACACAAAGTAATAAAGAGATTGCTAAGTCGCTAGATATTACAGAGCGCACCGTTAAATCTCACATGCATAATATATTTGAAAAACTCAATGTTTCAGACCGTCTCGCGATGGCGCTGAAAATTAAAAACTGGACATAATGAGCGCGCAAATGGATTGCAAGGCTCTCTTAAAATTAGAGATAAAACACCATGAAACCGATCCTAAAAAAATCAAAATTAATCCTTGCCATCAGCAGCGCCCTCTTCATTGCTCAGCTATCCCTTCCTACCGTTCACGCTATGGAGCTTTCTGATACGGTTGAAGATGCGATTATGCACAACCCTGAATTCCGCGAACAAATTAAAGCCCATCAGGGTATTCAAGCAGATTTAGAGGGTGCAGAAGGCAGTTGGTATCCCGTAATAGACCTCGGCATAGGCATTGGCCTAGAAGAGATTGAACGTGACAATCAAGCCAAAACGAGCCTGACCCGCTCCGAAGCCAATATTAGACTGACCGAAAATCTATTTGAAGGCTTTGGTACAGAGAATGAGATTGAGCGCCAGCAAGCTCGATTAGATGCGGCAGGCTATACCGCCCATGCTCGTGCAAACCAAATCGCGATTGATATGGTCTCCGCCTACATCAACCTGCTTAAAGAGCAGGAGCTTCGTGCGCTGGCTGAAGAGAACCAAAAAACACACGAACGTATTTTAGACCAGATTACTCAGCGTACGGAAGCAGGCATCGGTAATCAGGTTGAAGTCGATCAAGCTAAGGCACGTTTGGCGCTTGCAAACTCCAACCTACGCGCAGGCTACAACAACTACAATGACTCCCTTTCACGCTTTCAACGTGTGCTTGGCCGCATGCCTGACAATGACCTGATTGAACCCTCTATTGACTTTGAGTTTCCAGAAACCTTAGAAGAAGCGATTAATATCGCACTACTTGAACACCCCACACTACGCTCAGCCAATGCGGACATTGCAGAAGCTCGTGCGCAACATAGATCCGCTGCCCGCTTCTATTACCCAAGAGTCGATTTAGAACTTGAGAAAACTTTTGACCACAATATTAATGGCATCGAAGGGAAAAACCATAACTTTCAGGCCATGCTGCGTCTAAAATATAACCTCTATAATGGCGGAAAAGACTCCGCAGATAGAGACCGTACAGCCAGTGCCGTACAGCAAGCAGCAGAAATCCGAAACAACTCCAGACGACAGACCATCGAAAACCTGCGCTATGCATGGGATGCCCGTCAGTATATTGGTGAACAGCTTGTTTTTGTTAAGCAACATATCAAGCTGACTCATGAAACCCTTGAAGGTTATCGCAAGC
>JAADDM010000316.1 GCA_013153955.1 Gammaproteobacteria bacterium
GCATTCAGATTGGCTCGCGCCCAACTGAATGCTACTAAGTTAATCGCTTCGGTCGTCCCTCTAACAAAGACCACCTCTTTCGTTGAGGCTGCGTTGATAAACCCGCGAACCGTTTCACGCGCACCTTCATAGAGTTCAGTTGCACGCTCACTTAACCCGTACACCCCTCGATGAACATTGGCATTTTGCTCGCGGTAGTAGCGATCAATCGCTTCAATCACCGACAAAGGCTTTTGAGAAGTCGCGCCACTGTCCAAATAGACCAAAGGCTGACCGTTCTCAACCACATTCAAAATAGGAAACTGCGCTCTAATCGCAGCAAAGTCGATTGATGTATCCAAAGAAACTTCTGACATTACTCAGCCGCCTTTGGTGAAGCCGATGCAGACAATAGTGTCTTATGCTGTAACGCTTGCAGCGCATCATTCAAACCAGACTTAACCCAAGCCTGAATCTCAGCACGGTCAATCTGCTCCGCAGGCTCCATTAAGAAAGCTTGCGTAATCATCTCAATCGCCTGCTTTCTTGGGATACCACGCGCTTGTAAATAAAAAATTTGATCTTCGTTAATCTGGCCCGTTGCTGACCCGTGTGTACATCTCACATCATCCGCATAAATTTCAAGCTGAGGTTTCGTGTTCATTCGAGCAGACTCTGACAACAATAGATTTTTATTATCCATATTACCGTCTGTTTTCTGAGCTTGCTGATCGACTCGAATCATGCCATTAAAGACACCTTCCGCAGAACCTGACAGGACATATTTATGCAGCTGCTTACTGACACCCCAAACTTGGTTATGCTGTGTTTCGGTGCGAGAATCAACCACTTCGCCATCGTGAGCTAAACACGCGCTATTTTGACTGTTTTCAATGTGCTCGCCATCCATTCTAAGATGGTTTTGATGACGTGAAATCTTTGACCCCATCCCTGCGTAGAACGTATTGAAAACACTCTTATCCGCTTGAAAAATAAACTGGTTATTAAAGTAATAAGCCTCAGCTGCCTGTTGCTGAACAATGACTTGCTTCATCCGCGCTGATTTAGCGACGCTAATCTCTGTCACAACATTGGTCAACGACTTAAACCCAGCGGACGCACCATCAGGCAGGCTTACATACTGCTCAACCAAGGTAAGCTCTGAATTTTCTTCAAGAATAATTTGGTTTCTTAGGGTGGAAATCTGATTCTGTTGAGTCTGTAAATAGAGAACAAAAACAGGCACGGATACAGTCACATTGCGACTGACCTGTAGATAAAACCCATCTGCCAAAAACAGGTTATTTAACACCCCAAATGGCTCAGCATTAATCGCCTCTTCGCGTGCATACAGACGTGCATCGCCCCCTGATATTTCGAAGGTATCCCGAGTAGACTCTAATGAGACCCCTGCTGGAAGTGCAGATAAATCATCTGATAGCGCCTCATCAAACCAACCATCAACAAACACAATTTTGGTTACTGCAAAATCAGGTAGAAGCGCATGAATATCTTGATGCTTCACCTCTGTTTTGGCCGCTAAATTAAAGCGCTCCTGAACAAACCCCGTTAATTTTGTATACTGCCAGTCTTCATCTTTTTGAGTCGGAAACCCCTGATTCGTCAAAATGGCTTGCGCTCTACGGCGACCCTCAACAACAATGTCACTTTCACAGCCGTTATTCAATAACTCAGACTGTGTAATATAGTGATCTACAGCCTGACGAGCCATAGGGGAAATTTTTCGGGTCATTTTTTTAGACATCTTTTTGAAACACTCTATTATCTAGGTTGATCTATCTACGGGATAGCACTTATTGAGCTGGTTGAGATTACTGTGCTTGCTGATACTTCTGAATAATCTCGTCATAGCCATTCTCTTCTAGCTCATGCACTAACTCAAAGCCACCTGATTTGATGATTTTTCCATCATATAAGACATGAACATGGTCAGGTTTAACGTAATCCAATAGGCGTTGATAATGTGTAACCACAATAAAGCTTCGCTCTGCTGAACGCAGAGTATTAATGCCATTTGCAACCAAACGAAGTGCATCAATATCCAAGCCTGAATCCGTCTCATCCAAAATACACAGTTTAGGTTCAAGCAGTGCCATCTGAAAAATATCATTACGCTTTTTCTCGCCCCCCGAGAAGCCGACATTAACCGAACGCTCAAGCAGATCTGCACGCATATCCAGTAGCGCAATTTTGTCTCTTGCATACTCATCAAAATCAAACATATCTAAAGCGGGCAGGCCTTGCTCTTCACGCACCGCATTAAGCGCGGTCTGCATGAACAACTTATTACTCACTCCGGGAATCTCTACCGGATACTGAAATGCCAAGAACAAGCCTTTAGTGGCACGGTCTTCAGTATCCAACTCGAGTAAGTCTTCCCCTGAAAAGGTTACTGAACCGCCCGTTACTTCATAGTCACTGCGTCCAGCGAGGACACTTGCTAAGGTACTTTTACCCGCGCCGTTAGGTCCCATAATGGCATGCACTTCACCCGGCTTAACTTCTAGATTAAGCCCTTTTAGGATTTGCTTCTCTTCGATTTCAGCTTGTAGATTTTCAATTTTTAATAACATGATTTTAGATTTCTTTTTTTAATGTCTAGGGGTTTTAAAAGGGGTCGTTGGGAGAGGATCACCCCACCGAACCTTCTAAACTAATCGCAAGTAACTCTTCGGCCTCTTGAGCAAACTCAAGGGGTAACTCACTGAATACATCCTTACAGAAGCCATTTACAATCATTGAAATAGCATCCTCTTCACTGATTCCACGCTGTTTGCAGTAGAACAGTTGATCCTCTCCAATACGCGAAGTGGTCGCTTCATGCTCAATTTGAGCCGTCGCATTTTCAACTTCAATATAGGGAAAGGTGTGCGCACCGCACTGATCGCCAATCAACATCGAATCACACTGGGTAAAGTTTCGCGCGCCCTCTGCCGACGGCAAGATTTTAACCATGCCACGGTAAGTGTTATCACTGTTCCCTGCTGACAGACCTTTTGAGATAATCGTACTGCGAGTGTTTTTACCAATGTGAATCATCTTGGTACCCGTATCCGCTTGCTGGCGACGGTTAGTCAATGCGACCGAGTAGAACTCTCCAATCGAATTATCCCCTTTCAGGATGCAGCTTGGATATTTCCAAGTAATGGCTGACCCTGTCTCCGCTTGTGTCCAAGACAGTTTTGAGTTTTTGCCTTCACAGATACCACGCTTAGTTACAAAGTTTAAAATACCACCTTTGCAGTCCGCATCCCCGGGGTACCAGTTTTGAACCGTTGAGTATTTCACTTCAGCATCGTCCAATACGATGACTTCAACCACCGCCGCATGGAGCTGGTAGGTGTCTCTTGCAGGTGCAGAACAGCCCTCTAAATAACTCACATAACTGCCTTTATCCGCAATTAAAATCGTTCTTTCAAACTGCCCCGTCTTAGCTTCGTTAATACGGAAATAGGTTGATAAATCTATCGGACAGCGTACGCCCTCAGGAATATAGACAAACGTACCATCGGAGGCAACAGCAGAGTTAAGCGTTGCAAAATAGTTATCATGATAAGGCACAACGGTTCCCATGTACTTCTGAACCAGTTCAGGATAATCATGTACCGCTTCAGAGAAAGAGCAGAAGATAATGCCTAGCTCCATCAAGTCTTCACGTTTGGTTGTTGAGACAGAAATAGAGTCAAAAATTGCATCCACAGCCACATTTGAGTCATCGCCTGTAATCGGTACGCCCAACTCAGCAAACGCCTTAGCCACTTCTGGATCAATCTCACCTTCCGCTTGATTCGCACTATCACCCGACTCACACATGCCACATTCGGGTGCTGAGTAGTAGCTGTAATCTTGATAGTCCAAAGGCGTGTATTCAGCCTTTGCCCAATGCGGCTCTTCAAGCGTTAGCCAATGATTAAACGCCTTTAGACGAAAATCCAGCATCCACTGCGGTTCTTTCTTTTTAGCTGAAATCGCACGCACAACGGCTTCGTTAAGCCCTTTTGCAAAGGTTTCGGTCGTCGTTGTCGTGACAAAGCCTTCTTTGTACGCTTGGTTCTTGCTCAGGATATGGTCAAGCTCTTGATATTGAGAGCCTTCCGAGTGTAATTCCGTTATGTTTGCTGATTCAGCCATGCACTTAATCGCCTAAGATTTAATTTCAGAGTATTTTAGTGGGTTATTGCTAAAAAGTCTATGCCACA
>JAADDM010000243.1 GCA_013153955.1 Gammaproteobacteria bacterium
TTTTTAGCGAAATCAAGTTTTAAAGAGTATTTAAGCTTTGTAGAGGCGCAGGGAGAGGTTGAGTTTATGCACCTCATCAACTCGATCACAACCAATTTAACCTTCTTTTTTAGAGAAAACCATCACTTTGAATACCTTGCCTCAGATGTAATTCCTGAACTATTGAAACGAAATGCTGCCAATAAGAAAATTAGGATTTGGTCGGCAGGATGCTCAACAGGAGAAGAGCCTTACTCCATTTCGATTCTCTTAAAAGAGTGTGTGCCAGCCGGCTGGGACGCCAAAGTGATTGCAACAGATTTAGATTCAAATGTCGTGCAAACCGGCATAAATGGCGTTTATAAAATAGATCGTTTAAAAGGCGTTTCTGATGCGCGCAAGAAGCGCTGGTTTCTCAAAGGAGGAGGCAGCCAGTTAGGATTCGTAAAAGTTAAGCCAGAGCTGCAGTCGATGATTGAATTTAGCCAGTTAAACTTAATGAGTGAGTGGCCCTTAAAAGAGAGGATAGATGCCATTTTTTGCCGTAATGTCGTCATCTATTTTGACAAGCCGACGCAGGCAACGCTATTTAACCGGTATGCGGATACACTGCCTGATTCAGGGCATCTATTTGTAGGGCATTCCGAGTCTTTATATAAAGTGTGTGACCGTTTTGAGTTACTTGGTCAGACGATTTATAAAAAAATTAAGTAAAATCCCTCTCATTTAGAGAGCGGTTATTGAAAAAGTTTGTTCAGTGAGTAAGGGGAAATAATCTAATGGCTACACCTATTAAGGTCTTAATTGTTGATGATTCAGCGCTGGTTAGAAAGATGCTTAGAGAGATGCTGTCCTCCGATCCTGATTTGCAGGTGATTGGAACAGCATCAGACCCTTTTGATGCCCGGGCGAAAATTAAAGCGCTGCACCCTGATGTTTTAACCTTGGATGTTGAAATGCCAAGAATGGATGGCGTGACTTTTTTAAAGAATCTGATGCGTCTACATCCTATGCCTGTTGTCATGGTCTCAACGCTAACAGAAAAGGGGGCAAATGTAACCTTTGAGGCGATGGACTTAGGAGCGATTGATTTTGTGACAAAGCCTAAGATTGATCTTGCTCATACTTTTGTGGCTTACTCTGATGAGATTTGTCGTAAGGTTAAGACGGCATCAAGAGTTAGTCGACATGCGTTAGAACGCCAGTATGCTCGCTATGTTTCAAACCTTGAAAGAAAGCCCGTTGTCTCCTCTTTTAAACCCGTGCCCGATAAAGTCAGTGCTGATGTGGTGATTGCGAAAGCAGGGTTTAGTAATAAGCACTTTAGAACAACCGATAAAGTCATCGCTCTGGGAGCCTCTACAGGGGGGACTGAAGCGATTAAAGAGGTTTTGATGCGCTTGCCTGCAAATACGCCCGGAATGGTCATTACACAACATATTCCAGCTGCCTTTAGTCAACCGTTTGCAAAACGAATGAACTCTCTCTCAGAGATGACCGTCTTTCATGCGGAAGATGGACAGCAAATTCTGCCCGGTCATGTGTATATTGCACCGGGGGATAAGCATCTTATGGTGGTTAGGGATGGCGCGCGTTATATCTGCCGTTTAAATGAAGGGCCTCCCGTTAACCGCCATAAACCTGCGGTTGATGTGATGTTTCGTTCAGTCTCTCAAAATGTAGGGCCTAACTCGATCAGTATCTTACTGACAGGGATGGGGGCGGATGGTGCGCTTGGCATGAAGGAGATGCAGGCAACCGGTGCGCCAACGATCGCTCAAGATGAGAAAAGCAGTGTTGTTTGGGGGATGCCTGGTGAGGCTGTGAAGCTAGGGGCTGCAGATTTTGTGCTGTCTTTAGATGATATTCCAGCAAAAATATTAGCGTTATCTGCCGGTTAAGCCTGTTTTTCATTAAATCGCTACCCAAATAATCCGCTATTTTTATCTAAATAGGGTTCAAATATACCTATTCAGGCCTATTTTTCGCGTGAATCGTCATCCATTTGTTTAGAATGTAACCCCCCTTTTCAATCGTTTAAACGGGTTAAGTTCATATGCTTGGCATATTTACTGCTCTTATTTTCGATAGCAATATCCCTATTAGCATGTTTGATCAAAATCAAAGTGTGTAAATGTAATCAAAGGAAATAATTATGCCTCATATCATTACTGCCTATTGGCCTGCTTGGGTAGCCACATTGCTCGGCGTTGTGCTGTCCTTGCTGGAGGTTCCCTTTAGCGGACTCTTTATGGGGATTATCATCTCTGCAATTTGGGCCTATTTGGTGGCAAAAGTTGCCAGTCCTGTTAGTGTCGGTGTCGGGCAGGCAGTTCAAGAGGTGGTAGAGTCTACGCCAGTACAGCAGCCAGATTCTGCGGTAATGCGTATTCAGGTCGTTGATGAGTCATTGCAGTTGATTATGAGTGATGTTGACTCAGTGGTTGAGCAAGAGGTTGACGTCGTACGAGAGGAGTTAATTCAGGTTAAAGACCTTGTTGCAGAATCAATCGAAACTTTGAATGGCAGTTTTTCAGGGCTGCATGAGCAGACACAAGCGCAGTACGCTTTAGTTATGGCTTTATTAGATAACTTGGGGGGAGATGGTGAATCAGGTGATATGAGTATTAAACAGTTCTCTACAGAAATCAAAGTCGTGCTTGAGTACCTGATTAATCTACTCATCGACTCGAGTGATCGAAGTAATAATACGGTAGATAAAATTGATGATATGGTCGGCCAAATTGAATCTATTTTCCACCTGCTTGAGGATGTAAAAGGCATTGCGGATCAAACCAATTTATTGGCATTAAATGCAGCGATAGAAGCCGCGAGAGCAGGTGAGGCTGGGCGAGGCTTTGCCGTCGTGGCAGATGAAGTGCGTAAACTCTCTTTAAACTCTAACGAATTAAATGGTCAAATTCGTAAACAGGCCGAAAAGGCACGTGCAACGGTAGATGAGGTTAGACAAATTGTAAGCGATACGGCTACAAAAGGCATGGAGCATGCAGAGTCCTCTCAGGAAAAAATGGACACGATGTTGAGAGAGTTGGAAGCGATGAATGATGCGATTTCAAGCAAGCTAGGTAATTTCTCAGGAATGATTTCAGGCATTGAAGTCAGTGTCTCTAATGCTATGCGTTCTCTACAGTTTGAGGATATTGTTCGCCAGTTGGTTGAGCAGGTTATGGATCACTTGGATAATTTAAATCAGTTTTCAAGTGAAATAAATGTGTTTCTTGAAGAGAATAAGATGAATCCTGCGACTTCTGAACTAGAGTATAAGCAGAGAGTGGAGGCTTTTAGAGCCTCGCTACATGAAAAACGAGAAGAGATCAATAGCTCTCGTATGACGCGCGTGAATACCGTCTCTATGGAAGAGGGGGAGATCGAACTCTTTTAATACATATATTTAACGCGCGCGAGGGGAGGCATTTCTCCCTTAAGCTAAAGCCCTGCGCTTAACACAGCTCTAAATAGTGAGCTAAAGTTAAGCGCAGGGCTTTTTTTTAGGCGTTAAATTGGCTGTATTAGCGGTTAAGCCATATTGCCCATGTGGTTGTTCCAGAAGCTGCCAAAAATTAAACTGAAAAATAGGCCCGTTGCAAACACGGTATACCAATAACGACGCATTTTGATCTCAAGTTCTGTTTCAATATCAGGACGGTCTTTAAAGAAGATTAATAAGAAGCCTATTGCAGAGATGAAACCTGCGATGTTAGCTAGATAGTGTATGCCCGTCAGTAAGGCGGAAATACCTAAGGTTAAAATAGTGGCATAGGTAATGAGTAGTAAGCGCATGAATGGTCTCTCAGTAATCAATCGGATTTTAAATAAGGCATTCTTATTGTATTTAATTTATGTCGGGCTGGAGTAGTTTTTAAGAGAAATATTCTACTTTTTTACCCGTTAAGTTTATAGCGTTTCAGAAAAGAGGTGTGTGTTTTCAGGTGTAAATACAGGAAACATCTATAGGGGTATTACGTATTTTTAGCGTTGGGGCCGACAAAGTCTGACGGAAATATGACGCAGTTCAGTATCTTGTCATGATTTCTATATTAGAAACTATTGATATGGGCGGGTGCTTATATTATTATGGGCGTGTTGTTTCATTACAACACTCCTCTAAAGAGCTAAGATTGTTCCCCTATATGGGATACCCAGTTAGGATTTATCCTATCTGGGCTT
>JAADDM010000123.1 GCA_013153955.1 Gammaproteobacteria bacterium
TGATCAAATACCATCCCCATATACTTTTGGATAGATTTACTGTCTTCTGCAAATAAAATTTTCTTTCGATAAATTTCATCACTGAAAACATGACCAGATTTATCAACGTCTTTCGCCGAGGCAAATATCTTTTCCGCCATCGTCGGCATTGCCTCAATCAGAAGCTTCTCAATATCAAGAATAAAACAAAGAGTCTCGCTATTTTCTAAATACGTATGGTTAACGATTTGATTTGAATTAACATCCACATTGTAGTTACCCGCGGGGTGAATGTTCGACCAATTTTTTTCCTCAACACCGTGAATATAAGAGACACGTAAACCGATAAAATTATGACTGAAATCGGACACAATAATAATGGATTTTTTGCGCTCTTCATCCGTCATTTCAAAACCCATCCATTTGGGTAGATCAATCACCGGTAGATAAACGCCACGCAGTTCAATCATTCCCTCAATTAGGGGGTTAGCATCAGGCATTGGCGAGACATCGTAAGCACGTGCTTCTAAGACTTCACGCACTTTGAAAACATTCATTCCATAATAAGGAGGTTGATAATCTTGCTTTGGAAACTGCACCTGAAAAATCATCAAGCTCATCTGGTTATTTTTACTCAGCTGCGCGGTTTTTTCGACTTGCTCTAAAGTAGTACTCATACTTCTGCCTTACCTATTATTCTAACGAGAATGCGTTAATATCCGCCGCCTTTTAATACAAAAAGGGCCTAGCCAATACTCTGATAAATTCTATCTATTTAGCGTAATCCATTAATTTTACCCCAAAAACAAGTACCGTCAATACACTTTGTTTAACCTGATTGAATTAGTATTGAATTGAATAATGATACCTAGTTAACACCCAGTAACACTTTAACGGGCTTGAATGACCTTCTATAACCAGATATCATGCCAAACTGCTTTAAAGCGGCTAAATGCTTAACGGTAGGGTAACCTTTATGCTGATCAAACCCATATTCAGGGTGTTTAGCGTGTAATTCAATCATCTGCTTATCTCGATAAACCTTAGCAAGGATTGAGGCGGCACTAATTTCCATTACCTTATCGTCGCCCTTCACAACCGACTGGCAATGTGTACTGATACTGGGGCAACGATTGCCATCCACATAAACATAGTCAATACGCAGATTCTGGGATTGTAATGACGCCACTGCACGTTTCATCGCTAACATAGTCGCATGTAAAATGTTTAGCTCATCAATTTCTGCCGGGGTTGCCACTGCAATCGCATAACCAAGTGCCTCTTCCTTAATTAAAACTGACAATTCATTCCGCTTTTTTTCAGAAAGTTTTTTTGAATCCCTTAGCGGTAAAGTACAGCCAGGCTTCAAAATGACGGCAGCCGCAACTACATCCCCAATAAGAGGACCACGCCCAACCTCATCCACTCCAACAGTCATGCCGGTTAAAGACTGGTACACTTCTTCACAATCCATTGGCGTTACAAATAGATCCGCTTGCTGTTTATCGGCCATCTAATTTTGCCCAATCAGCAATGGCATCGGCAGCGAGTTCAGAGGCATTCTGTTTCAATGCATGATATTGCTCATTAAATGCCAAGACTTGTCGCTCCCTTAGCTTTGTATCAACGATTAACCGTCCAAGCTGTACAGCAATTCTTTGGGGGGTCGCCTGATCTTGGATTAACTCGGTAACCAAAGGTTTATCCGCTAGGATATTCGGTAAACCGAACCATTCCGTCGTCGCTAGGTGCTTCATAATCCAGTATGAGACAGGGTGTAGTTTAATGGCAAGCACAAGCGGTTTTTTCATCAAAGCACTCTCTAGCGTTGCAGTGCCCGAGGTCACTAACGCTTGATCACAAGCTTCTAAAACCGTTCGTGATAAGCCATCATAAAGGTGAATTTTAACCCCTTGACCAAATTGTGTAACAGACTGCTGGATGCGTATTCTTGCACGCTCATGCACACAGGGAATCACAAAGTTCATAAGGGGGTAGATATCTGAAACTAACTTGGCAGCCTGAATATAAATATCCGCCATTTTATCAATCTCACTCATTCTTGAGCCAGGCAAAATAGCCGTCACAAAATCAAGTCCATTTAAACCTAAATCTTGACGAGCCTGTTGAGTATTAGGCGTTTCAGGAAACTGATTTGCGAGAGGGTGTCCTACAAATTTTACAGGGATATCATAACGGTGATAGTATTTGGGTTCAAAGGGAAAGAGGACAAGCACCCCATCAACAGACTGTTTAATTTTTTTCAATCGACTTTCGCGCCACGCCCACACGGATGGCCCTACATAGTGAACAGTTGTGATACCTTTTGACTTTAAAACGGACTCAACCTTAAAGTTAAAATCTGGCGCATCAATGCCAATAAATACATCCGGCTTGAACGCCAGCAGTATTTTGATTAAATTCCTTCGAAGCTTTAGCAGCTCAGGCAGATGCTTGAGCACCTCAAAAAGCCCCATCACCGAAAGTTTTTCCATTGCAAACCAGCTATTAAAGCCTAATGCCTTCATCTTGGGGCCACCAATTCCCACAAACCGTGCATTGGGATAACGAGCTTGAAGCGTTTTTATTAAATCCGCTCCAAGCGTATCTCCTGAGGCTTCTCCTGCAACCATTGCAATCACTGGGCCAACTCTTTTACCCTGAGAAGATTTTAATTCTGTTTGTTTTTTTTTATCTAACAATGCCACGTTCCGAGTGCTTTAAAAAAGCATTAAGTCCATCTAGGGTCCCTTCATCATCGTTCAGCAACTCAAGCTCATGGCGCGCCTGTTCAAGACGATTACCTGTACGGTATAACGTTCGATAGGCCTTTTTAATCAGGTTTAGTTGGTCTTTCGTAAAGCCTCTGCGCTTAAGCCCTTCGAGATTAATTCCTCTTGGCGCAGCTAAGTTACCAGAGACCACCACAAAATTAGGGACATCCTGGTTAATCACACTGCCCATACCACAAAAACTATGCGCGCCAATCTGACAGAACTGGTGAACCAGAGTATAGCCCCCTAAAATCGCCCAATCGTCGACTTTAACATGCCCTGCCAGCGCTGTGGCATTTGCAAGAATACAGTTACTGCCAACAATGCAATCATGTGCAATATGAACACCGGCCATTACCCAGTTATTATCACCAACAACTGTTTTACCGATATCCTGAGTCGTGCCTCGGTTAATGGTGACATTCTCGCGGAACGTATTATTATCGCCAATCGTCAACGTGGTAGGCTCACCCGCATATTTTTTATCCTGGGGTGCTGCACCAATCGATCCAAACTGAAAGAAATGATTATCCCGTCCAATCGTCGTTGGGCCTTGAATGACCACATGCGCTTCAATAACGGTACCTAACCCAATTGAGACATCCCCTTCAATCACACAGTAAGGGCCTATTTTGACCCCTTCAGCAATATTGGCTTTCGAATCAATAATTGCCGTAGGGTGAATTAGTTCGCTATACATCTCTTTCCGCACACATTAAGTCGGCAGAAGCGATCACTTTCCCATCGACCTTCGTCACACAAGAAAACTTCCAAATACCGCGTTTTTTGCCCTTGACGGTCACTTCAAAATCAAGACGGTCTCCCGGCACGGCAGGCTGTCTAAAACGACAATTATCTACGGCTGCTAAATAATACATAGTTTCAGTATTACGTTTTTTGCCTTGACTTCTAAAGGCTAAAATACCGGTACACTGCGCCATCGCTTCAATAATCATAACGCCAGGCATAATTGGATTATCAGGGAAATGACCTGTAAACTGAGGCTCATTAAAGGTTACATTCTTAAACCCTTTCAGCATGACATCCGCTTCGTAATCAGTCACTCTATCTACCAATAGAAATGGATAACGGTGCGGTAAATAATCGAAAATATCTTTAACTTCCATCATGCTTTTTAATCCAACTTATTTTATAAATTTATTTTGTCGCCAAAGCATCTAACTGCTTTTGAAGCGCTTTAATCTGCTTGGACATTTTATCCAAATTTCGAGATCTAATACTATTTTTTTTCCATTCTGAGACCGGCTCCGCAGGAAAACCTGAATACACTCCAGCTTGAGTAATATCTTTTGTCACACACGCCCTTGCAAAGAAGTGACTATTATCCACGATATCCATATGTCCAGTAAAGCCCGCCTGCCCACCCACCGTACAATGTGCACCGAG
>JAADDM010000049.1 GCA_013153955.1 Gammaproteobacteria bacterium
GAAACAACGCAGATGACATTGATTGTCTTTGTGGTTGTTATCCTAATGGGTATCTTTTTGTGGTTGGTTGATATGTTCTTTTTATGGGCAGTTCAAGTTCTAACAGGTCAAGGATAATAAGATGGCAAAGAGATGGTATGTAGTCCATGCATTTTCTGGATACGAAAACAAAGTTAGACAGGCGTTAACAGAGTATGTTGAACGTGCAGAACTAGAAGATGATTTCGGTGACGTGCTTGTTCCTTGTGAAGAAGTGGTTGAGATTCGTGACGGTAAAAAGCGTACGAGTGAGCGTAAGTTCTTTCCTGGGTATGTGTTAGTGCAGATGGAAATGAATGAAGCGTCATGGCATTTAGTGAAAAGTATTCCGAATGTTATGGGCTTTATTGGTGGAACGAGTGATCGTCCTGCACCCATTACACAGAAAGAAGTTGATCGAATTCTTCAGCGCGTAGAGACAAGTGTTGATAAGCCTCGCCCTAAGGTTATGTATGAGCCAGGTGAAATGGTTCGTGTTGTTGATGGTCCTTTCAAGGATTTTGAAGCAGTGGTTGAAGGTGTTGATTACGATAAGAATAAATTACAAGTGTCTGTCTTAATATTTGGTCGTTCAACTCCGGTTGAGCTTGAATTCATTCAAGTAGAAAAAATTTAAAATAGATTTTAGTTAAAGGGGAGCTGAAAAGCGTTTGAACCCACATAGGAGAAAGTCATGGCTAAGAAAATTGAAGCCTATATCAAGTTGCAAGTACCTGCTGGTGCGGCAAACCCAAGTCCACCAGTTGGTCCTGCACTAGGACAACACGGTGTTAACATCATGGAATTCTGTAAAGCATTCAATGCTCAGACTCAAAGTCTTGAAGCTAAGATGCCTATTCCGGTTGTTATCTCTGTTTATAGTGACCGTAGCTTTACGTTCATCACAAAGACACCTCCAGCGTCAATCCTTTTAAAGAAGGCTGCTGGAATTAAGAGTGGTTCTGCGATTCCTAACGTTGATAAAGTAGGTACGGTTACACGTGCACAGTTAGAAGAAATTGCAACGACTAAAATGGCTGACCTGAATGCAAACGATATGGATGCAGCGGTTAAGATTATTGCGGGTTCTGCTCGTAGTATGGGTCTAGTGGTAGAAGGATAATAAGATGGCACTAACTAAAAAACAAAAAGCTTATGAAGGTCGTATTGACCGTGAAGCAACTTACAACGTAATTGAAGTTTTCGATACCGTTAAAGAATTAGCAACGGCAAAGTTCACTGAGTCTGTTGACGTAGCAATCCGTTTAGGAATTGATCCGCGTAAATCAGATCAGGTTGTTCGTGGCGCAACAGTTATGCCTAACGGAACTGGTAAGCAGGTACGTGTAGCAGTATTTACGGGTGAAGCTAATCAGGAAGCTGCAAAAGCAGCTGGCGCTGAGTTTGTAGGTATGGAAGAGCTAGCGGCTGAGATCAAGAAAGGGATGATGGACTTTGACGTTGTTATCGCTTCTCCTGATGCAATGCGTGTTGTGGGTATGCTTGGTCAGGTTCTTGGGCCACGTGGTCTTATGCCTAACCCTAAGACGGGTACAGTAACACCTGACGTTGTTGGTGCAATCAATAACGCTAAGGCTGGTCAAGTACGTTTCCGTGCAGACAAGGCTGGAATCGTTCATGCTGCAATCGGTACGGTTGACTTTGACTCTGAAAAGTTAAAAGAAAATCTAAATACGCTTTTAGAAGAGCTAGTGAAAGCTAAGCCTGCTTCTGCAAAAGGTATTTATATTAAGAAAGTGTCTGTATCTTCAACAATGGGCCCTGGCCAGTTGGTTGATCAGTCAACACTATAATGGTGGTTGCACACCTTAAGTGTGCAGGCATTATTTGCGAATTGGGACTCCTTAAATCATTATTTGATTCGAGTGAGTGCCCATCGCAGACCGTAGGTGAGTACAGAACATGTACTCTTAAAAGTTTCAAACCTGCGTAGATGGAAGAGCCTAGTCAATCATTGAGACTGACTAGGCTGTTTGGAGGGTAATATGGCACTCAATATCGAAGGTAAAAAGCTAGTCGTTGAAGCTGTTTCTGCAATGGTTGCAGAAGCAGGATCAATGGTTGCCGCTGAATATCGTGGGTTGACCGTAGAGCAAATGACAAACTTACGTGCTGCCGCTCGTGACGCTAATGTAAAAGTACGTGTTGTTAAAAACACGCTTGTACGTCGTGCGATCGTTGGTACTAAGTTCGAAGACATGGGTGAGACTTTTACTGGTCCACTAGTATTCGCTTTCTCTGGTGAAGAGTTAGGAACTGCTGCACGTGTTTTCAAAGACTTCTCAAAAGACAATGCTGACCTTGTGGTTAAGTCGATGTCTATTGGTGAAGGTGTCCTTGATGCTAGTCATTTGGCTAGTATCGCGGCTCTACCTACTTACGATGAAGCGTTAGGTAAGCTTCTGTATGTAATGAAAGAACCTGTTGCGAAACTTGCACGTGGTTTACTTGCTGTTAAAGAGCAAAAAGAAGCTGAAGCAGCTTAAGTTTTAACTTAAGTTGAATTAAATAATTTTATAAAATTTTTGGAGATTTCAAATGTCTGTATCAAAAGAAGATATTTTAAACGCAGTTGCTGACATGTCTATCATGGACGTTGTTGAGCTTGTAGAAGCAATGGAAGAGAAGTTTGGTGTATCAGCTGCAGCAGTAGCTGTTGCTGGTCCTGCTGGCGATGCTGGTGGTGCTGCTGAGCAAACTGAATTCGACGTAATCCTAACTGGTTTCGGCGATAACAAAGTAGCAGCAATCAAAGCTGTTCGTGCAGCAACTGGTCTTGGGCTTAAAGAAGCTAAGTCAGCTGTAGAAAGCGCGCCTTTCACATTGAAAGAAGCTGTTTCTAAAGACGAAGCTGATGCATTAGCTAAAGATCTTGAAGAAGCTGGTGTTCAAATCGAAGTTAAGTAATTAACTCCGATTGCTGTGAGGCATTACGCCTTAACAGCACTGAAATGGCTGGTGCTTAGGCACCGGCCTTTTCTCGTTTTTAACAGTGTGTAAAAGTGTGTTAGTAAGATGTGGATAAAATTCACGGCTACTACAGTTTTATGCATTAAATTTGTAATCACTAATTTCGTGCATTCCTGACAACGTACGTTGAGGTAAACAATGACATATTCTTTAGTCGAAAAGAAACGAGTTCGTAAAGATTTTGCAGAACTTCCTGCAATTCTAGATGTTCCATATTTACTGTCTTTACAGAAAGGGTCATTCCATGACTTTCTTCAGAAAGACAAAAAGCCAGCTGAAAGATCAAAAGTAGGTCTTCACTCTGCATTTCAATCTGTATTTCCTATTCACGGAGTAGCAGGTACTGCTGATCTAGAGTATGTAAGCTATCACATGGGTCAGCCTGAGTTTGATGTAAAAGAGTGTAAGCAGCGTGGTGTTACCTATGCCTCTCCGCTACGCGTTAAGATGCGTTTGGTGTTGTTTGATAAAAATGCACCTGCGGGTAAGCGTCCTGTTAAGGATGTTAAAGAGCAGGAAGTTTACTTGGGTGATATCCCATTAATGACAGATAACGGAACGTTTGTTATCAACGGAACTGAGCGTGTTATTGTGACTCAGCTTCACCGTTCTCCGGGTGTTATCTTTGATAACGATAAAGGAAAGTCTCACTCTTCAGGTAAGTTGTTGTTTAACGCACGTGTTATCCCTTACCGTGGTTCATGGTTAGACTTCGAGTTCGATCATAACGATTGTCTATTTGCACGTATCGATCGTCGTCGTAAGTTACCAGTATCGGTATTCTTACGCGCAATGGGCTATTCAAACGAAGATATCCTTGCACACTTTTTTGAATCGAACGTTATTAAGTTCACAAAGAAAGGCTTTGAGTTAACGCTTGAGCCTGACCAGTTAAAGGGTCAAACAGCGAGCTTTACGATCGAGCACGATGGCAAGAAGATTATCACTGCCGGTAAGAAGATTACTGCACGCAGTGTTAAGGCGCTTAAAGAGTCTGGTATTACTAAGGCGATGGTCTCTGAAGAGTACCTAGTTGGTAAAGTACTGGCCTCTGGTGTGACGGATAAAGAGACAGGCGAGCTTGTTTGCCGTACCAATGAAGTGCTAACGGTTGAAGTGATTGATAAGATTGCTGCGATTGGTG
>JAADDM010000219.1 GCA_013153955.1 Gammaproteobacteria bacterium
GTAGCAACCCGCTGCCATGGATGAATAACTGGCTGGTCAGCGACAATGTACAGGTCGCACCACAAGAGTCAGAAATTACTTCTTACCTCGTCGGTCAAGTTGACTCTAAAGTAGATTCTGATGACTTTAGCGACTTCTCTCTATAAGTAAACAGAACATGCAAATCCACAAAAAGCCCAGTGTAAATTATTTTACACTGGGCTTTTTAGTCTCTGAGTTTTAAGCAGAGTGCCATGCAACTTATTCAAGCAGATGAAAGCAATTCTACTCCTGTTTTCCTGAGCCAAAGAGGCTGTTAAACATCCGTTCTCTTTAGGTTATCTTTATCGGTAGGTTCAAACGGGTTAAATAAAACCGCTCAGATCGTTTTTGTTCTGACCCCGAATGATTTGTTCTGACCCCAAATTAGGTCCCGAATGACTTAATTTATTGTTTCGGTTCTACCTGCCAGCGCACCGGCAATCACGACAAAGGCGGCGGCGATAAATAGGCACGCGGCCATGCCCGCTTCTTGATACACATAACCAGACAGAACCGTTCCTGTTAAGCGCCCCCCCGCGTTGGCCATATAGTAGAAACCGATATCTTTAGAAGTACCATCGGCATCAGCATAAGAGACAATAAGATAGGAGTGCACGGCGGAGTTAAGCGCAAATAGAACCCCAAACAGCGCCAAACCAATGAGTAGAATCCACTTGGGTTCATAGGCGAGCGTCAATCCCATTACAGCAGGGACAGTGGCCAGTGCAAAAGCGAGCAGCATCGCGGTTCGCCCAGTGGGGAGCTGCCCCCTGTTAATGCCCGTGAGTTTAGGCGCACTGGCCTGAATAATCCCATAGCCAATAATCCACACCGCAAGATAGAAGCCTACCTCGGTATGGCTCCAGCCGAGTACGCTGGCTAAGTAAATCGGCAACGCGACCACAAACCAGACATCCCTCGCCCCAAATAGAAAAAACCGCGCCGCAGACAGTGCATTTATATTGGCACTTTTAGAGAATATTTCGGAGAATTTGGGCTTGCTCTTAGCCTTGCCCATCTCGGCATCCAACAGCAGCATGGAGACCACTAAGGCGATGGATAGCATGCCTGCCATCCAATACAGTGCCTGTTCAAAACCGACGGTGGCCAGTAAAAAAGCCCCTAAAAAAAAGCCGACCCCTTTCAGGGCATTTTTAGAGCCCGTCAGTAACGAGACCCAGCGATACAGCGTGCCTTCCGAATCTTTGGCTTCAGCGACTAAACTTTTTAGGCTGCTTTTGGCGCTCATTTTATTGAGATCTTTGGCGATGCCTGATAACGCCTGAGCAATCATCACAAACCAAACGGTTAACCAGTCGGGATTTACAGCAAGCATCAACAACGCCACAATTTGTAAAAACAGGCCAAAATCCATGGTGACTTTTAAGCCAAACTTTGCGCCTACCCAGCCCCCAAACAGATTGGTGACGATGCCAAAAAACTCATAAAAAAGAAACAGCATGGCAATTTCAAGCGGACTGTAACCCAACTGATAAAAGAACAGCAGCACCAACATGCGCAATGCACCATCGGTCAGTGTAAAGGCCCAATAATTTGCGGTGACGAGACCATATTGTTGTATTGCTGTCATATCAAAATACTTTCTTAAGAAGGAGGAGGAATTACTTGAAAGCGCCCCTGTCCCTTTAAAAGAGAATAGAGGCGCTTTATCGAATAGCGCGGCTAACAAGAGGTCGTTTAACAAAATGCTATTATTAAAGTGCTTTTAAAACAACCGAACCCTCAAAGGGCTATAAAGGCCTGTCTTTTATGCAAGGGATTAAGCGTGAAGTACCCATTCATTAAATAGACGGTTTCAATGAAAATAGTCTATCAATGATGCGCATCAATAAGACTTAAGAGGACTGGTTTAAGCGCCCGACTTTAAGCGCCAGCTCCATCATACGTGCCACATAGCCAATCTCATTGTCATACCAGGCCAATACCTTTAGCTGAGTCCCCCCAACCACCATCGTTGAGCGTGCATCAATCACCGAAGAGTTTAGCTCTCCTTCGTAATCAACCGAAACCAAAGGCCGTGTTTCGTAGCCTAAAATATCTTTTAGATAGGTTTCTGATGCCGTTTTAAAAAGGCCGTTGACCTCTTCAACAGAGGTGTCGCGAGACATTTCTAATACTAAGTCTGTCAAGGAAGCATTCATAAGAGGTACCCGCACTGCGAGGCCATTTAATCGCCCATCTAACTCGGGGAAAATAGACCCGATGGCTTTGGCTGACCCCGTGGTAGTTGGGATAAGCGATTCAAATCCCGCACGAGCGCGACGTAAATCTTTATGGCCATGATCGACCACCTTTTGGGTATTGGTGCGATTGTGCAGAGAGGTAATCATGCCATGCTTAATGCCAATCTGTTCATGCAGAACTTTAATCACTGGCGCAATGCAGTTAGTGGTACAAGAGGCTGCGGTAATAATCGAATCCTGACCTGCTGTGAAAATATCATCGTTAATGCCCATGACAATATTTTTAACCCCTTCCGTCATTGGCGCCGCTACAATTACCTGCTGAATGCCTTGGTCTAAGTAGGCCTGCAAGGTTTCACGTGTTCTAAACGCACCCGTCGATTCAATGACGACATCTACCCCCAAACAGCCCCAATCTGTCTCTGCAATCTGGCTATTTTGTGAATAACTGATGGCATGACCGTTAATGACAATTTTCCCATCCTGCTCAGCGACGTCATGGTGCCAGCGCCCGTGGGTCGAATCAAATTTAAGCAAGTGTGCCGAGCCATGTGCATCCGTTGCAATTTCATTGATATGAACAATCTCTACATCCTGCCAGTCATAAGCAACACGCATTGCCAAACGTCCCATGCGGCCAAAGCCATTAATTGCAATTTTAATCATGCTACTTCCTTAAAAATTTGATTGAATGCCAAGCATTTTAGTACGAAACACCCTGTTCTGGTTAAAATTTACAGAACGATTACACCGGCTATGGTCGGCAATGCAAAGTGCCCCGCGCAAGTCACCAGCTTCACCCTCTGCAACTGGCGAACACCTGCATAAAATTTGCAGCAGAATAAAAATCTCGCCCCCTCATTTGGCTGACTATTTTAAATACCCTCCAACTTGGTAACCCTTTCATAATGAAAAGAAAAAAACACCGACCTCGTTGTTTTATTGATAGACTAAGTAACTCACCCAGATCAACGCATTGGGTGACAATTAACATTAGAATTTACTTAATTGCATAAGTTATTTCTATATAATAGCCCTTTCGCTAACCCCATGTAAATTCAGGATAATCCTAAATGCAAAATCGTATGTTTGATGTCGTCATTGTTGGCGGTGGAATTTCAGGCTGTGCCCTAACCTATGTGCTCTCTAAGTATTCCGAGGTTAAGTCTATTGCAGTGCTTGAGAAGTATGGTTCTTTAGCGCCGCTTAACTCAAATGCGCGCGCAAACAGTCAAACATTACACTGTGGGGATATCGAAACAAACTACAAACTTGAGAAAGCCAAGCTGGTCAAACGTCAGGCACAAATGCTGGTCAACTACGCTGACTTAGTCGAAAAAAATGATTTTATCTTTAAATTTCCAAAGATGATTCTGGCCGTCGGCGAAGAGGAGTGCGAACGCTTAGAAGCACGCCATGCCGAGTTTGCTGAAGCCTTCCCTTACATGGAACTGTGGGATGCTGAAAAAATTGCCGAGATTGAACCTGCTGTTGCCTTAATTGATGGCAAGCCACGCCCAGAGAAGATTATTGCGTGCGGTTGTACCGATGAGTACTCAGCGGTTAATTTTGGTAATTTATCTAAGTCGTTTATAAACAGCGCACGTAATACCAACACAGAAATCAACGTCTCACTCAGCTCTGAAGTCGAAAAGATTGCTCAGTTTGATGACCACTATGAGCTCACCACTTCGCAGGGCACGTTTATGGCGAAGTTCGTGGTTGTCTCAGCGGGTGCACACAGCTTATTACTGGCCAACCAGCTGGGTCATGGCTTAGATATGTCTATTCTGCCGATGGCAGGCAGCTTCTACTATGTGCCGAAAATACTCAATGGTAAAGTTTACACCATGCAAAACGACAAGCTACCGTTTGCTGCGCTACATGGTGATCCGGATTTAGTTGAGATGAGTAAAACTCGTCTAGGGCCAACCGCCTTAGTACTGCCTAAGCTTGAACGCTATACAGGCGGCACCTATTTGGACTTCTGGCGCAGCCTAAAGCTAGACGGAAAAGTGATTCGCGTTTTCTGGGACTTAATGAAAGACAGCACCATTCGTAACTACATCTTCCGTAACTTTGCGTTTGAGATTCCGATTATTCGCCAAAAGCTATTTGCAAAAGATGCTCAAAAAATCATCCCCGGTTTAAAAGCGGAAGATTTAGAGTATGCCGATGGGATTGGTGGACTGCGTCCTCAGGTCATCAATAAGACAGACATGGTGTTACAGCTAGGCGAAGCCAGCATTGTGCCTGAAGGCGAAAATCTTATTTTTAATATGACTCCCTCTCCCGGGGCAACCACGTGCTTGGGTAACGCTTACCGTGATGCCAAAATCGTTACCGAACGTTTAGGCATTAAAATGGACAGAGCCCTAATTACCAAAGAGTTACTCGGCGGTCAAGACTTCGAGGACTAACCTCATGCAGGCCTCTGAAAGCCCCATAAAAGCGCTTCCAGTTCACCTCATCACAGGACTATTGGGCAGTGGTAAAACCACCACCCTTCGCCATCTACTCAGCCAAAAACCACCCGGCGAAACCTGGGGGCTAATTATCAATGAGTTTGGCGAAATTGATATAGATGCCGCTACCTTGCAAGGTGATGGTTCGACTGAAGATACCATCCTATCGGTCTCTGGGGGCTGTGTTTGTTGCACCGCGCAACATGGGTTAACGCAGGCCATTAACCAACTCATTAAAAGTCAGAACTCGACTCAAACCTCAACCCAAGCCTCAATCAAAACCTCACCCCCTGCCATCAGTCGCATTTGGATTGAACCGACGGGATTAGGCCACCCCGCACGCATGATTGATACCCTCACTCAGGGTCAGTTTATTCAACCGCTCCAACTTCAAAAAATTATCTGCGTGATTACGCCGCAGCAGTTGACCGAACTCCGCTGGCAAAAATCTCAAGTCATGCGTGATTTAGTCACCCTGTCGGATGTGATTCTACTCAATAAAACAGACTCAGCCAGTCGTGAAGAGATATCCACGGCCCACGCACTATTACAACGCTGTGTGCCGCCTAAAATGGAGGTCACAGAGATTCAGTACGGCTCCGCAGCACTGCCACCCTTACTCGAAGCACCTAACAAGCCGAGTAACAATACACAACACGCACCCAAACTCACCCTCCTTAGCCCCTTTGTAGCTCCCCACAAACCATCAATCGTCCAGCTCAATCAAACACCCGCGACACACTTAGCACCCACGATGGCCAGCACCTTTAAGAGTCAACTGCCAGGCATCATCAGCTGCCTTCAAAAAGTGACCGATCCAGCCCAATCTCTTGTGGCATTAGGCTGGGTTTGGCACGCCAATATCCAATTTAATCGGGTGGTGCTTAAACAGTTCTTCGAAGCCCTCTCTTCTCAAAACCGCCCATCACTGACCCGTGCCAAAGGCTTGCTTAAAACAGGGAATGAGTGGCAACTCATCAACTGGGTGGAGGGAAGGCTCCATTTTGAGGACATTGCATGGCGTAAGGACAGTCGGTTAGAGTTGCTCTTTGAGCCTAACGATACCGCTCATCATAGGCACGACTCTGCAAATAACGTAACAGCCATTGAGCGCATTGAGAATCAATTACTTAGCACGATTCATCCGTCCAAGCCCCCTAAATAGCCCTCATAAAATTAAGGCTGTATCAATCCTGTTTATGGATAACAATAATTCGCATTAACCCACTTATTCACTCAGTTATTTGCTAAAATTCGTTCTTACTTTTTGAGATCTTTTTAATAACAGCTGTCAATTTAAAGGCCTTTGCCTTATTCACAAAGCTCCAATCGAAGGAAATTGCATGACCAAGAACATGCCCGATATCGCGTGCCAACCGCACCAAGCCCCTCAGGGAAAACTTAACTGGGTCGGAATGAGCGGCATTGAACTGCCTATTTTAGTACAGCAAGGCTTGGCTTCAGATAGCAGCGTTTGCCTATCGTCTAAAGTCCAAGCCTACGTTAACCTTGATGATCCAATGAGCAAAGGCATTCACATGTCTCGCCTCTACCTACTATTGGATGAGATGGCACCTAAAGGTAACTTAACGCCTAATCGTGTCAAAGCCATTTTGGAAGAGTTTATCAGCTCTCATCAAGGCCTGAGTACCCAAGCCTTTGTGGAATTTAAGTTTGACTACTACGAGCGTCGTAACTCGCTTAAAAGTAACAACAGTGGTTGGAAGCACTACCCAACTACCATTCGCGGCGAGATGCGCCAAGGAGCTTTTAGCTGTGAAGTCTCTATTGAAGTCCCTTACTCATCTACCTGCCCGTGTTCTGCCGCGCTCTCACGCCAACTGATTCAGGAAGCCTTTGAGAAACAGTTTAATGATCAAGCGACTTCTGGCTTAGATTATCAAACGGTGATTGATTGGCTCGGTACACCAGAAGGCATTAACGCAACGCCCCATAGCCAACGCTCTTACGCACAGGTGAAGGTGAAGGTGGGTGAATCTGATACGCTGGCCATTTCAATACTGATTAATCAGCTAGAAGATGCTGTAAAAACCCCGGTCCAAGCAGCGGTTAAGCGAGAAGATGAGCAAGAATTTGCCCGTTTAAATGCAGCAAATTTAATGTTTTGTGAAGATGCCAGCCGTCGCTTACAGAGTAAACTAAACGACTGCACTGAGTATTTAGATTTCTGGGTGCGTATCAACCACCTTGAGAGCCTACACCCACACGATGCCGTGGCGATTGTCACCAAAGGCATCGAGAATGGGTATATTGATGAACCCAACTTAATGGATCCAATGTAGGTTAATCCCTTATTGTTAAGCAAAACTGACGGCCATAAAAAAACCGATTTAAGGAACCCCTTAAATCGGTTTTTTTGTCTCTAAAATTCAGATATTTTATCAAACAAATTTAAAACAACCAGGCCTCCCCTAATGGGGTGGATTTTTAACGATATTTAACACCAACTAAAGTCAATTTAAGTCGATGTCTTGCTTCGATAGACAACCGTCACCGCTTAAAACTGATAGATAAGATAGAAGAGAAACCCCAAACCGACCCCATAAATAATCAGTGCCGAAATCCCTCCCAATATACCTTCCGTACGAGTCAGCTCAGTCCCCTCTTGCTCAGAAAAGGACTTTGCCATCGCCAACACCTCTTTCTGAGAGCTTAGCGTATGAATAACCTTGCCAAACCTAGGCTGCTGACCTGCATGGTGGTTGGTTTCAGACGCAGACTGAGTGCTGTTCACTGGCGGTCGGCAACCTTCTGAATGACTCTCCTTCACAACGCCCCCTTTTCCCTAAATAAGCCGTGATTCATACCGAGCCATTCAATACTGTCATGACAGCCTATGATTAAGCTTTGGTGTTAATTACACTGCCTAAATGGCTAGGCAAGCCTGTGCTCAGCGAGCTGCTTGCAGTCAGTGCGGGAATGCTCTCAATTAACATCAGCGCGTTCTCCGCCCCCATATCAATGGATTTTTTTAACATCCCCGTTTGCACCTCTGCTTGCGTATAGACCTCTTTTTGCGCAAGGGCTGCCGAGACCATTCCACCAGCTGATACGCCTGAAATACCCATCGCTCCCTCCTAAGGCACTCGTTTAAAAGCTACCATTCATAATCTCTTGATAGATGTGTCGAGCATTGTTTTTAGCAGCCTGCTCAAACACAGGGCGATCTTTGTACATAGATTGATCAATGGCGATGGCATCATCGACGCTACCCCCTTCATCGACCACTTTCTGAACCGCATTGTGTAGGTACACAAGATAGTCATACATCTGCTTTTTCGCCGTAGCCATATCTGTTGGTGTACCGTGTCCAGGTACAATCAGCGTGTCCTCTGGGATAAAATCTAACATCGCTTTGTAAGAGTCCGCCCAAGCAAATGAATCAGTATATTTAAAGAACACAGGCATACGTTCGTTAAAGCCTAAATCGCCCGTCATCAACACTTTACGAGAAGGGATATATAAACTGGTTGATGCAGGGGTATGCCCTGGACCAAAATCTTTAAGCTGTACTGTTTCCCCCCCGCCCACATCAATGGTCAGCTCGCCTTCAAAGGTGGTGAACTTATCAGAGACATTACGTGCATCGTTGGTGATGTTTTTGCCGACGCGCTCGGACCACTCGGTCTTTTTCTCGGTAAACTCACTGTCAAACGTATCATTGGCCAGACTGCTTGAATAAAGGTTTTTAACCCCAACATCCACCCAGTAACTCGCCCCTAAATAGGCATGGCCTTGGTCATTTTCAACGGCCAACCATTTAACAGGTTTATCCGTAATCGCTTTAATCTGCTGGTGTAGAGAGTAGGCCAGTGCCGTATTTGCCCCGGCATTAAAAACGAACACACCGTCCTCAAAAATAATAAAGGAAAGGTTATTGTTTAAACCGAAGTTAGCGGGTGTGTGCCAAATCATACTGCCCACCACGGTATAGACCCCATCGGTAACCTTGACCGCTTTTGGAATCGGTAACGGATTACCAATATGCCCAGCCTTACGCTCGGTTTTAAAGACATCCGTAGCGTAGGCATTGGCCGCAGAATACAGCTCATCACTGACCTTTTTAACCTCTTGAGCATAGGCTTTAAAGCCCTCTATATAGGGATCATGAATGGCTGAAGCCTCTGCTTGTGCAAGCTGTGGCAGACTGCCCAGTGTCAAACTTAACGCGGTCACTGCGATGATTCTATTTTTCATTTTAAAACGCTCCAAAAAGGCGGGTATAGGCTGTTATACATTTAAATACGCTAAAGGGCGTGAATGTATACTGAGTATCCGATTAACAATACCCTCATCATATCATTAATATTCATAAGGGATTATCACTAACTTCTATCTAGCAAGTTGGAATTTTTATGCTCATAGACATCAAAGATGGTAATCGCCATCGCCGCAATCACTGGGCCAAAGAAAAGGCCAATCACGCCAAAGTGAATCAGTCCTGCAAAAGTAGAGAGTACCGTTAACAACGTGTGGTTTGCTACCGCAAGCCCCTCGCCAGCTTCGCCTAAACTTTTGGTCAATTTAGTAATAATGATGGGGCGCATAATGTTATCAATTATAAAGCCCGTCACGACCACCCCCCAAAAGGCCATGATGATGGCGGTAAGGTAATCGCCCTGAATAAGGGCGTAAATCATAATCGGAATCCAAACCAACGCTGCCCCTACAATCGGAATAAAGGAGGTCACGGCAATCGCCATACCAATAAACAAACCCGGTAAACCAAGCGCCCAAGAGACCAATGCAAAAGAGACCCCTTGTAACACAGCAATCCCCACAACACTTAAGGTGAGTACCGTTGATAAGCTGGTAAAGCGTTGCATAATCATGCGGTCATAGTGATTTTCAAGGGGCGATAGAATTGCAATATGTTTGGTAATCGCATCGCCATCTCGATAAAAGAAAAACAGCGCAAACACCGACAAACCAATGAAAGTGATAAAAGAGGAGGTGGTGCCCACCATGCCCTCTAACAAAAAGACGGAGGTTTGCTGTACAAAACTGATGATTTTAGCGGAATTGGCTTTAATCTGCTCCAGCGCACTGGCCTGAGCCTCGGTACTGATGGGCAGGTAACTTAACAGGGAGTTATTCAGTGCTGCAAGAGATTCAGAATTCTGAGAGCCGATCCATGTTTGTGCCTCACCATAGAGCTGACCCACCTGTACACTCACTTCAATCAGAAGATAGGTGACTGGCGCAATGACGCCCACAAAAATAAAGGCACTCATGGCAGAAGCGGCTAATGTTTTTGAGCCTTTACAGTGCGGCAGTAATTTCTCATACAGGCGATAAGTAGCGGTGGCGAGAATCATCGCAAAGAAGAGCGCCTCTAAGAACGGGTTAAACAACCAGATAACACCGACAATGGCGAGTACCAGTAAAATGATTAAAAAACCTTCCTCATAGGGGCGATTGTCACGCATAATAAACCTCAAAATTAAATATTTTTTAACCCTAATCTACTTTGATTAGGGCCGTAATAGCCAAGAACATAGGGCTGATTAAGTGAGTGTACAGGAATTATGAATACCGATATAGCAGAAGTCATCATTCGCCCAGAAGGCTCACTTCAAATACTCTCCTATCAAGAGGCACAGCAGCTCTGTGATGCGTCTGAAGAGGGTTTAAATGAGATTTTAGGGCAGTGTGCTTTAGCGGTGCTCAACACCGGTTCGAAAGTAGATAACAGTGGGGACTTGGTCAACCGTTACCCTAATTTTAGCATTCAGGTCGTTTTAAAAGGCCGTGGCGTTCAGCTGGTCATTCAAAATGCGCCGAGTCATGCCTTTGTGGATAATGAGCTGATTGCCGGACTAAAAGAGCACCTGTTTGCGGTGATTAGAGACTTAATCTATGCACGCAACGATATCCTAGAAAATAGTCAATTTGATTTAAGCCACTCTCATGGCATTACCAACGCCATTTTTCATATCGCTCGAAACGCACAACTAATGCCCCCCAACACCCTACCTAATATAGTGGTCTGCTGGGGCGGACACTCAATCTCTGAGGCTGAATACCGATACAGCAAACACATCGGTTATGAGCTTGGCTTACGTCACTTAGACATCTGTACCGGCTGTGGCCCGGGTGCTATGAAAGGCCCCATGAAAGGCGCAGTATTGGGACACGGTAAACAACGCTACCCCAATGCGCGCTACATCGGCCTAACCGAACCCGGCATTATCGCAGCCGAAGCGCCTAATGCCATCGTCAATGAACTGTGTATTTTCCCCGATATTGAAAAGCGCCTAGAGGCCTTTGTACGAATCGGCCATGGTATTATCATCTTTCCGGGTGGCCCTGGCACAATGGAAGAACTGCTCTATCTACTGAGTATCCTGCTCCACCCTGACAATAACAGCCTGCCCTTTCCCGTCATTTTAACGGGCAATGAACAGAGTGCGCATTACTTTAATGCCATCATTGAGTTTATCTCCATCACACTGGGAGACGAAGCGACTCAACTGCTTGAAGTCATGGTCAACTGCCCTAAAGAGGTCGCCTCACGCATGAAGTCTTGCATGGCTTTGGTACGACAAGACCGTCGCGACAGCAGTGATGCCTACTATTTTAACTGGCGTTTAACTCTGCAATTAGACCAACAGACCCCTTTTGATCCCTCACATGAAAACATGTCTCAACTCAATCTGAATAAAAACCAACCTACCCACCTGTTGGCCAGCCAGCTACGTAAAGCCTTCTCGGGGATTGTCGCAGGCAATGTTAAAGCCGATGGTATTCAGCAAATTGAAGCACATGGTCCTTTCCAATTACAGGGCGATCCAAAAATAATGCAGGCAATGGACACATTATTACAAAGCTTTGTTGAACAAAAACGCATGAAAATTGACGCAAGCACGTATAATCCCTGTTATAAGATAAATCACCGCTAAATGGCACATCCAACTGACTAGGTTGACTGATGTGCCAACAGCCATTGACTACCGAGATTCGTATGACTTTTGAAGAATTTGATTTAGATGACGTGCTATTAAGCGCCATTAGAAAACAGCGCTATAATAAGCCAACGCCCATTCAAGAAGCCGCTATTCCGCTTATGCTAGATCGTAAGGATGTCTTAGCAGGCGCCGCAACGGGCACGGGGAAAACCGCCGCTTTTGTACTGCCAGCACTGCAATACCTTCTGGACGAACCAAAATACGCCAGCCGACATCCGCGTATTTTAATGTTAGCCCCTACGCGCGAACTGGCGTTTCAAATTCATAAAGTCGTACAGAAACTCGGACACTTTTGTGATGCGCCTTCAGTGATTATGACGGGGGGCTTTAAGCTCGGTACTCAAATTGATGTACTCACCCGTGCCTGTGACATCATGGTAGCCACCCCGGGGCGACTAGCCAAACTGGTTGAAGAAGATGCTGTCACCCTCTCTTATATTGAGATGGTGATTATTGATGAAGCCGACCGTATGCTCGATATGGGGCAAGGCCCTGTCGTACGCGCGCTACTCGATGCCATCCCAGGTGAGTTTCAAGCAGGTTTATTCTCTGCGACCTTAGCAGGAACAGGCATTGAGAAATTTGCGGCCGATATTTTAGACGAGCCTGAAATTGTTCAAATGGATGCGCCTAATACGAAGTCTGAGCAGATTCAACAGGTGGTCTATTTAGCCGATGATAAGGCGCACAAAAATGCCCTTCTCGATAATATTTTAAAAGATGCCAGCTGCGAAAGTGCTATTGTCTTCTGTAACAAGAAAGACAAAGCCATTGAAGTCACAGAGTGGTTACAGTCACAAAATATTTCAGCACAGGTACTGCATGGTGATTTTAGCCAAGCCACCCGCTTGGATAAAATTAATAAATTTAAAAAGAATAAGATTAAAGTGATGGTGGCGACTGATGTGGCGGCGCGTGGCTTAGATATGCTGAAGATTACGCATGTTATCAACTACGATATGCCGTTCCGTGGCGACATGTACATTCACCGTATTGGTCGCACAGGACGCGCACAGCAGGTCGGTATCGCCATCAATCTGGTTGAGCGTCATGACCTTAAGCCCCTTGAGCGTATTGAATATCACTTACAGCAAAAATTGCCTGTTGAGAAAATACCCGGCTTAGCGGCTAGCTTTACCATCAAGCAGATGGAAAAGAAGGCGGCTAAAAAGAAGAAGCCTAAGAAGAAAGCGCCTAAAAAAGAGAAAAAGAACAAGAAGGTTAAAAAGATTAAAAAGTCTTAAAACTCCTTAACCTACTAAAACAGCCCTACAGTGTTAGGGCTTTTTTTTGTCTTCTGAAAATGCTGACTCCCGTACACTGACAAAGAAAGCATTTCCCCATCGATTTAATCAGACCTGTTCGTTATCCATCTGCTTTGGCATGGTTGAAAGGTGATCAAAGTAGTAATGTGCCAGCGCGATGACTGACAGTACAGGAATAAACAGGCCGACCAACGGCATGGTACTTAACAGGAAAAAACTGCCCAGCGTCAAGGTCGGTGGCCACTCACCAAAGCCATTGACTTGCTTAAACATCGCTTCTGGCAGAATCACCTGTCCCACATCCAGCACCAGTGAATACCTAAAAAACATAAAGCCCAACATCCAGAACCAGACAATGTTTACAAGAGGAATAAACATCATCGGAATGGTCAAAATAAAGAGCAGAAGTAATAACAATCCATACTTAAGCATCTTCCAGAGCATCCCCGTAGTGCTGCCATGTCCCACATAATCCACGTTTGGGTAGTGCTTATCATGCACTGCTTTGACCAGACTGTCCGTCATAAAGCCGGTAATAATCATGGCAAACAACAGAATTAAATAACTGCCTAACAAGAGCCCCAATACCCCGGCAATTACCGCAAACAAAGCGCCTACAATCCACAACAAAATTGAACCAATAAAAGGCACTGCACCAATGGTGTTTTCAGCCTCCTCTGTCCAAGTCGTCACTTCCAGCACCACCGGGTTATGCGTAAAGAAATCACTGGTCAAGAAAACACCAAATAGACCGTATCCCAGCAGAGAGACTAAGACTATCGAGGCAATAAACGGCACAAATAAGCGCCAAATAATGGCTGGTTCTTTTAAGTCACTCAAGGTTTTAAAAATAAGATCAAACATACTGTTTTTCCATTGTTTACCGCTTTAAATTGAACTGAATATCATTCAAATTCAATTCAACCAGATCTGGTTAAATACCTAAAGAGTATTTAAAAAAGAGTGTTTAAAACGGCACAACACCGTTTAAATACAGACTCATCTCCTTAAACGCTACTTAATCCAAATAGACTTCACATTGGTAAACTCTCGAATCCCTTGTGAAGAGAGTTCTCGACCATACCCTGAATTTTTAACGCCCCCAAACGGCATACGCTGATCGGAAAAGCTGATGCTATTAATAAAGGTGGCACCCGACTCCATGCCTCTGGCCATCGTTTCAGCAGTCGCCAAATCATCTGTCCAGATAGAGCCGCCCAAACCATAATTAACTGAGTTAGCAATGCCCAAAGCATGCGCAGGCTCGGTGGCTTTAAGCATAATCGCCACAGGGCCAAAAAACTCTTCATTGTAAGCAGGCATATTACTGGTGACGTTGGTCAGGATAGTCGGTGCATAGTAGTATCCAGGGCGATCAAGCTGGTAGCCACCGGTGACAATTTTAGCGCCTAAATCAACCGATTCCATCACCTGTTCATGCAACTCGTCTAGCAAGTCCTGGCGTGCCATCGGTGCCAGCGTGGTGGCTTTATCCATCGGATCACCTGGCACAAACTGGGTTTCTACAGCGGTCTTGAATGCGTCTAAAAAGGCATCCGACTGAACATGGTCAATAATAAAGCGTTTGGCCGCAATACAGCTCTGACCCATATTGGTAAAGCGGCTTTGTACCGCGCCTGCAACGGCCTGTTTCATGTTGGCGTTTTCTAACACAATAAAGGCATCCGATCCACCTAGCTCCAGTACCGTCTTTTTTAACTCTGAGCCTGCAATCGCAGCAACTTCTCGTCCAGCGTTTTCACTGCCGGTTAAGGTCACGGCGCGCACGTAAGGGTGGCGAATCACACTCTCAACCCTATCTGACCCAATCATCAGACTGGTAAAAACATAATCTGGAAAGCCTGCTTTTCTAAACACCTCTTCAAGTGCCAACGCACACTGTGGAACATTTGAGGCGTGCTTTAATACAGCGGTATTACCCGCAATGAGCGCGGGTGCGGCAAAGCGAAAGACCTGCCAAAAAGGGTAGTTCCAAGGCATCACTGCCAAAATAACGCCCAGCGGCTGATAGCTGATATAACTCTTACTTGCATCGGTCTCTATTAATTCATCTTCTAAAAATTCTGGGCCTTTTTCAGCATAAAACTCACAGACATTTGCACACTTTTCAATCTCAGCTTCTGCCTCAATAAAAGTTTTGCCCATTTCAAGGGTAATGAGCTCTGCTAACTTGTCACTGTCGTCGCGCAGTACATCCGCAACACGCTTCATCATTAAGCAACGATCAGAGATTGGGGTTAACTTTGACCAGTCGGTAAACATGTAACCTGCTTGTGTCACGACATCATCCAGCACCGCTTGATCCCATGTTTCAAACTCGCCTAAAAGCTCACCCGTTGCTGGGTTAATTGATTGCATTGCCATGATTTGCTCCTACTAAAAATATGTATATTGTCTATCGAATGATTGAAAAAAGGGCGGCATGGTTTTATGATGCGATGAATACAGGGCTTAAACCAAAAAAAGCCGGAACGTTCCGACTTGTGACGACTGGCCCTGTATAAAAACTGGTGTCACTGAGAAAAGCTTAACACGTACAAAATGACTAGCCAGAAATAGCCTGTTGCGCCCACGCATTGGCTGCCATAAAGCTATTACCAATATCATTTAAGCCCAGCTTTTCAAACTGCAACGCTTTCATGGTTACATTCGCCTGCTCCATCGTGACCAGCACTTTCAGCACATTCCCCATAGAGCCTTTCTTCTCTATTAAGGCCAGTTTAATGTCTTCTGAAAGCGGCATCTCATTGACAATGTCTTCAATCGGCATTTTAAAAAATGCGCCAAGGTTAGAGAACAGCCCGACAATAAAATAGCTGTCTTTATCATGCACATGACCTGCTGATTCAGCTAATAATTCACAAAATTTGGCGCGCATCAAAGAGGTGGTTAATAGCTCTTGAGGCACATCCTCTATGCTCGAAAGCATGAGCATGTTCACCCAAAATTTAAGGCGCTTTAAACCCATATATTTAAGCGCATCTGCAACGCTCTCAACCCGAACAGGAATCATTGCGGCAGGGTTATTAATCGCGATTAACAGTTTATGGCTCAGTGCGACATCCTGACTGATTATCATAGACAGTTCATGAAAATCTGTTTTTGCATCATTTACTTTGGCCAGCAGCTGTAGCAAGGTAAGCTTATTACCGGCTAATTTTTGACCATTAATAATCACTGGATTGGTGAAAAAATAGCCCTGAAAATAATCAAACCCAAGCTTCTTTAAATAATGAAATGACTCTTCGGTTTCAACCTTGAGAGCGATGACTTTAACGCCTTTTTCATGAAGCGCCTCCACCATTTTTTTAAGCTTCATCTCGGTATAGTTGTCCACATCAATCTTAACGTAGTCACTGATTGAGGCCAGACGAATGCTCGAATCGTCCTCAATAAAATCATTGAGCGCAATACTCGATCCAGAAGCTTTTAAGGCTTTTAGGTTACGTAAGACGGTAACGTCTGCCATCACATTGTTTGGTATTTCCAGCACAATCTCATGGTCTTTATCAAACTGAGGTAAAGCCGCTTCGCTAATCAGCTCTTTCGGTAGGTTAAGCATCGCGGTATGCGGCCCCACAATGGATTGAAAGCCAATCTCTTCTTGCGTTCTTTTAATCAACTCTACCGTGGCTTCCACCGTCTTCTGATTGGGATTAAGCCCTTGGTGAAACTGTAACTCGTATGCAAACACCTTCATATCAACATCTAAAATCGGTTGTCTACCAATGAATACTTCAGACATATTTTATCCTATTATCTTAATCTCAAATGTAAGCGATCCTGCAACATCGCCCTCAAGCCACTCTTATTTAACACCGTTCATAATAAACAATGTACCTCTGATCACATAGAGTTTCAAGCGCACCCTTTTTCCTTAATTAACGCATTACGTCCGATTAAACAGCAGGCGCTGGCCGGGCGTAAAGTCTTGAAACTGACCTTGGTAATATTTCAATTCACCTGAAACCATCGTTCCGATAATCGTTGATTTAAACGTATGCCCTTCCCAAGGAGACCATTGGCACTTATATAAATTATGTGCTTTCTCATCGGTATGCGCTTGGTTCATATCCACTAGCGTTAAATCCGCCCAGTAGCCTTCTCGAATATAACCACGATCTTCTATTTGATAACGAATCGCGACGTTATGGGCGGTCTTCTGAACGATTGTTTCTAGGTCAAATACCCCGTCATGCACCATATCGAGTAAAGCCGATAATGATTGCTGAACCTGTGGTAACCCCGCGGGTGCGACAAAATAGGTGTTTTGTTTCTCTGCATCGGTATGCGGCGCATGATCCGTTGCAATAATATCAATACGACCTTCACGTACTGCTTGGCGAATGGCATCACGATCAGACTGTTTTTTAATGGCTGGATTACACTTAATGTAAGTTCCACGTGTTTCATAATCGGCTTCAGTAAACCAAAGGTGGTGCACGCACGCTTCAGCCGTAATTTTTTTACCTTCAATCGGGCCGGGCTCAAACAATGCCATCTCTTCTGCGGTGGTTAAGTGTAATACATGTAAATCTGCCCCCGTCTCCTTGGCAAGTTCAATCGCAAAAGAGGACGATTTATAACAGGCTTCACGACAGCGAATATCAGGATGGGCTGACATTGGGACATCTTCACCATACTGCTCACGATATTTCGCTTCTTGTGCGTTAATCATTGGCGTGTCTTCACAGTGCGTTGTAATCAGAGTAGGACTATAGGTAAAAATATCACGCAAAGCTTGCTCGCGGTCAACCAGCATATTACCCGTTGACGCCCCCATAAAGACTTTAACGCCACAGACATTCTGAGGATTTACCTGCTTTAACTCCTCTAAGTTGTCATTGGTTGCGCCAAAATAGAAGGAGTAGTTTGTCCACGCTTTTTCAGAGCCTATTTGGTATTTAGCCTCTAGGTTGTCTATGGTGGTTGTCGTTGGTTTAACGTTCGGCATATCCATAAAGGTGGTTGTTCCACCTGCCAGCGCTGCTTTAGATTCGGTTGCAATATCGCCTTTACTGGTTAGGCCAGGATCTCTAAAATGTACTTGGTCATCAATCAT
>JAADDM010000311.1 GCA_013153955.1 Gammaproteobacteria bacterium
ATTCAGTCTATTTTGAAAAGGGTAGGCCTGGTTGTTTCAAATTGGCTCATTTAAAGCCTTAAAAGAACAGCAAGTGATAGTAAATCTATCGCTTGCTGTATGTGCTTGATTTAAGGCTGCACTATTTAAAGACGATAGCTTAATGCATGCCTGTTAAATAAAGCGCTAACTTTGAAGCCGTTTCGGTGCTGATGTCGCCCATAATCTCTTCAAATAGAGACTTGTCACCTTCGTAGTAGCGTAGTTTCTTAACGCCGACAATATCACGAGCGACACTGTTTAAATCGCTCAGGCCGTCAATTAATCCATTTTCAACCGAATCATCTCCTAACCAAACAAGCCCTGTATAGGTTTCGTCTGTCTCTTTAATACGGTCTCCACGGCCATCTCGAACAGCTTGAATAAATTGCTGGTGGGTTTTCTCTAACACCTTCTCCTGAAAGAAAGCGCGTCCCGCTTCATCAATCGGGCTAAAAGGGTCGATAAAGGTTTTATGCTCACCTGCGTGCATAGAGCGATTCTCAATGCCCAATTTATCCATCAGATTCGTAAAGCCAAAAGTGTCCATACGAACGCCAATAGAGCCAATCATAGAGCCTTTATTCGCATAGATTTTATCTGCAGCGACCGCAATGTAATAACAGCCTGAGGCACATAGGTCTTCGACGACAACGTAAACAGGCTTATCGTGTAACTTCTTTAACCGAGTGATTTCATCATTGATTAGAGCGGACTGAACAGGGCTTCCCCCGGGTGAGTTGGCTTTGATAATGACGGCAGTGCTAGAAGGGTTGCTAAACGCTTCAGCCAGTAGCGGGTTGATTTTTTCAGCACTGGTTTTACCGCCTGGCATAATTGGGCCTTCTAATCGAACCACTGCCACATGTTCACTGCTGGCATCTGATGCGCCCAATTCATTCATCGCCCCCATGTTTTGGGTGGCTAAATAGATAAAGAAAATAACATAGGCTGCCACCGCCAGTTTTAGCATATTGGCAAAGCGACGTGTCCAGCGCTCTTGTTTCACCAGTGATTCAACAGCCCCTGCTAGGCGCTCAAATCCATTTTCCGAGTTCTTGGGCGTGTTTTCAGGTGATTGTTCCATATTGAGTCCTTTTGAATACTTTATAATTGAGGGGATGTCCATAATTCTACCCTGTTAAAAGATAATGACCCAAGATAATTTAGCAAATACTGATATAAATTCTAGTGCCCCATCCACGACTGAGGCCAAAGGCTTTGAAAGTGACCCTGCTCCAGCGGGAGGCAATATCGTTCAAAAAGAGGACGAGGGGCTATTCGATATTGAAGCCTTTTTAAAGCAGCTTACCCAGCGACCTGGCGTGTATAGAATGCTCAACAAAAAGGGTGTTATTCTCTATGTGGGTAAGGCAAAGAATTTAAAGCGTCGTGTCTCAAGCTATTTTAAAAAACAGCATGATGAGATTAAAACCACTGCAATGGTTGCGCAAGTGGCCAGAGTAGAGGTCACGGTGACTGACTCGGAGAGTGAAGCCTTTATTCTGGAACACACGCTGATTAAACGCCATAAACCGAAATACAATATTATCTTTAGAGATGATAAATCCTACCCTTATATTTACCTTTCGACAGGCAAAGCATTTCCTGCCCTAAGCTATCATCGTGGTGCTAAACGACGAGTTGGCGAATATTTTGGCCCTTTCCCGAATGCCTCAGCAGTGCAGCAAACTTTACAAGCGTTACAGAAAATATTCCCCGTCCGTCAATGTGCAGAGAGTACCTTTAATCATCGCTCACGCCCCTGTTTACAGTATCAGATAAAACGCTGTTCAGGACCTTGTGTGGATGGGCTTGTGAGCCGAGAGGCATATCAAGAGGACGTCGATCACACGTTGCTGTTTTTAAAAGGCAAAAGTTTTGATGTGATTGATAAGATGGGGCTAAAAATGGAGCAAGCCTCGGCGCAACTTGAGTTTGAAGAAGCGGGGCAATACCGCGACAAAATATCGGCACTCCGCACGATTCAAAGCCAGCACCTGATTAATCAGCCCGGTTCAAAAGACATGGATGTGATTGTTTATGAGGAACAGGCTAATCAGGTGTGTGTCTGTTTGATGATGTACCGAGGAGGCAACTTGTGGGGCAGTGATCACTTCTATCCTAAGTATAGCGAAGCCGCCACTGAGGAGGATGTGCTAGAGGCATTTGTAACACAGCACTATCAACAGCACCCAGTGCCTGCCGAGATTTTACTCCCCATAAAACTAACCGCTCAAACAGCATTAGAAACGTGGTTGAAAGAGAAACGACCAGGCCTGGTTGAATTAAAACAGCCCAGTCAACAAACGGCTAAAGGTCTGCTAAAGCTTGCACGAACCAATGCTTTAACAGGGTTGAAGCAGCATCTAACCCAAAAAGCCACACAAGCAGATAGAGTCGCAGCCCTGCAAGAAGTGCTTGCACTGCCTAAACCGCCCAACTATATGGAGTGTTTTGACATCAGTCATACGCAGGGAGAGATGACTGTTGCCAGTTGCGTGGTGTTTGATGAAGGTGTGCCTAACCCCCAAGCTTATCGTAAGTTTAATATTACCGGCATCACCGGGGGGGATGACTACGCCGCCATGCACCAAGCAATGGAGCGTCGCTACAGTCGCTTAAAGAAAGCCGAAGCCCCTATGCCTGATTTGATTGTGGTTGATGGAGGCAAGGGACAGCTGAACCAGGCGATTGATGTGTTAAAGGGGCTTGAATTAGAGTATGTACCGCTGGTCTCCGTTGCGAAAGGCGAAGGGCGCAAAGCGGGGCTTGAAATTCTCTACACACCTCACAACACCGTGGGTATTGATTTAGAAGCTGATGATATTGCTCTGCATTTACTGAACTATATTCGAGATGAGTCGCATCGCTTTGCCATAACTGCGCATCGCGCTAAGCGTACCAAAGCACAGACCCATTCAAGTCTTGAGTCGATTGAGGGTATTGGTCCTAAAACCCGTAAAACTTTGCTGCTTCACTTTGGTGGTTTGAATGAGGTTAAGCAAGCTTCTATTCAAGAGTTATCTAAGGTAAAAGGAGTCAGTGAAGATAAGGCACAGAAAATCTATGATTTCTTCCATGGTGGTTAACAGGCGTAAGTTAAACCTCTGTTACACGAATGGTAAAACAGTTGGTTGATTCATTCCTTGAAGCTTGGTTTCTCCCAATCGGTGAAGTGATTGCTAAAGGTAATGCCATAAATTGACGATAATCCAGTTTGTTATCTAGGGCTTTTTTAATGGGTATGCTAACATTCACATAATACGGATTACAGCAGAAATAATTATGCAGATAATATACAGAGTGTTGTGATTGTTTGGTCAGTCCTCATGCCCACAAGTACCGTAATCCATATAAAATATTTCTATTCACTTTTAAAATACAAAGAGTTCCTATGAATTTAAAATCACTGCCAATGATGATGACATGGTCACGCGTTGTACTGATTCCCGTCTTCCTTATCTGTTACTACGCACCGATTGAAGATGCGCGTTTCTGGGCGGGTCTAGCCTTTATGATCGCCGCCATTACCGACTGGTTTGATGGTTACCTTGCTCGTAAGCTAGGGGTAGATAGCAAGCTAGGCGCTTTTTTAGATCCTGTCGCAGATAAGTTGATTGTCGCTGCCGCACTTATCGTGGTTGCCGCAGAATATCACGATAACATTTACGTCATTATTTCAGCTGTGCTGATTATGATGCGCGAAATAGGCATCTCAGCTTTAAGAGAGTGGATGGCAGAGAATAATGCCCGAGAGGTGGTTGCAGTCTCCAACCTAGGTAAAATCAAAACTGCCTCTCAGCTCGCGGCACTTACTTGGTTGCTTTATGGCGGCACACTATGGGGGGTTAACTGGGGGGAGCTTGGTTTCCCAATGCTCTATTTTGCAGCAGCCTTAACCGTCATTACCTGGGTGCAGTACATGAAAGCTGCCATTCCAGAGATAATTCGTTCGACCAGTAAGTAACCGCTACATAGGCTGTGTTGGCTAGGGCGTAAGCTGGTTATCAGCCGTTTTAAATTTCTTTTTAATTTTTTACACAATAGCGCTTGACCTTCAATGTGGATTCCCTATAATACGCCACATCAAGCGGGAATAGCTC
>JAADDM010000221.1 GCA_013153955.1 Gammaproteobacteria bacterium
CGAAGCCGACCACCAGAGGAATAAAGGCTTGTCCAGATAGTCCGAGTTTACGCATTAAGCCATCCATGATGAGTGCTGCTCTTTGCATGTAACCGGTCTCTTCCATAATGGAGAGCAGTAAAAAAAGTGCGCCAATGACGGGAATAAAAGTGGCAACCACCTGTATTCCGCCACCAATACCTTGTGCAAGGAATGCGATGAGCCAGTTGGGTGCATGCAGCGTTTGCAACATAGCGGTAGGGCCATCCACAAATAGCGCTTGAGCGCCTAAATCAAAAAAATCAATAAAGGCATTTCCAACAGCCACAGAGAGTGCAAAAACCAAGTACATAATGCCTAGAAAAATAGGCATGCCTAGGTAGGGGTGTAGTACCCATCGGTCAATTTGGTCGGTGGTATTTCGAGTAAATTGATCGGTATTTGTTTGGCTAGCATGGCTGGCATCATGTGCAAATTGGAAATATAAATCGGCTGATATAAGCAGTAAATCTTCATTGTAATGAGACTCAAGTCGCTTCTTTTCTGCCCAACAGAAATCCCTAAGAGCATCTGGTGTTTGTTCAGGATGAATCAACATTTGCATGGTATTCCAGCAAGACTCCGTTTCAGGATTACCTTGAATATCTCGGACGGCATGGACGGCTTTGTGAAGGGCTTCTGGCAGATCAAAATGGAGCTCTGAGCGCTGGTTAAGCAGTGCAGGAAGGTGTTGCTTAAGCTGATCAATCCCTTTGTTGTAGTAAGCCGATATAGGAATAACAGGGCATCCAAGGTGCGCAGAGAGCTTGTCTATATCAATGTTTAAATTACGCTCACTTAGTAAGTCCATTCGATTAAGTACAACGACAACGGGAAGCCCCATGTGCAGTAGTTGCGCCGTTAAAAAAAGCTGGCGTTCAAGGCTGGTTGCATCAACAACATTGATGATTAAATCAGCAGGCTCATTCTGTAGATAGTCGCAGGCGACTTTTTCATCTAATCCTGAATGGGAGGATTTTTCTAAGCTATAAACTCCAGGAAGATCAATCAAGTGATAATCTTTCTGGTTGAGTTCAAACAGTCCTGTTTTCTGTTCAACAGTAACCCCTGGCCAATTTCCAGTAGTTTGTTGTGCGCCTGTTAGCCGATTAAATAGAGTTGTCTTGCCACAGTTAGGGTTACCAATAAGTGCAATTTGGTAGGCTGAATCAGCACTCTTAAGGGTACTTTTCTTTAATTTTATTTTAGGTTTGCTAAGGCTCATGATAGGGGTTCAACCTGTATAAATTTTGCGATATGTTTATCAATTGCAAAACGGCTACCATCCACACAGACGACTAAATTTTGACCACGTTCCAGAATAAGCTCTACAACGCTGTTGGTGTGAAAGCCAAGGTGGATTAAGCGCATTTTAATTTCAGCTGCACCTTGTAGAGCTGTAATTTGGCTAATTTGCCCTGCATGGCATTGAGATAAAGGGATGTTGTGTTTAAGCGTTGACATGAATTCTCTTGATGCAAATGATAATGGTTATTATTTAGTTGTAGAATAGCAAACCTGTTGCATAAGCACAACCCCTCTTTGTAAGAGGGGCTTTAAGAGGCTAAAGAGAAAAAGTGCGAGGGATTAGTGAGCAGGTGAGTGCTGTATCTTTAATAGGGTGTCTATATCGGTGACAGGTTGTGGTCGTGCAAGATAGTAGCCTTGTCCTTCATCACAGCCAATTTTTTTCAAAAGTTCAAGCTGTTCGGCCGTTTCAATGCCTTCGGCAATCACCTTTGCCCCGACTTTATGACCTAAGACAATGATGGTTTCAACAATTGCGAGGGCATCTTGGCTGTTGGTCATATCTTTAATGAAGCTAGAATCAATTTTTAGCCGATCAATATGCATATTTTTTAGATAAGCAAGCGAGGAGTAACCCGTGCCAAAGTCATCAATTGAGACACCGATACCTTTCTCTTCGAGCAAGCTTAAAATATTGTTAGTAGTACTGCCTTCGGTCTCCATATTGTCGGCTAGGGAGTACTCTGTAATCTCAAGCTCAATATTATGGCTATCCACTCCAAAATGCACCAGTTGCTTATTCAGGTTAGCAAAGAAGCTCGGGTTGCTGAGTTCTTGTGTGGATATGTTCAGCGCAACTTTAATGTCTAAAGGTAAAATGCCCTCTTTTTTCCAAATAGATATTTGTTGACAGGCCTCTTGAATAACATAGCGGCCTATTTTTTGAATAAGTCCATTTTTTTCAGCAAAAGGGATAAATTCAGCAGGGGAGATATTCTTGCTGTCTGTTTTCCAACGTATGAGTGCTTCAAGCCCCACTATTTTGAGTGAGTCCAGCTGATACTGTGGTTGGAAATGAAGAGAGAAGTCTCGGCTGATGAGGGCTTGCTCAATGTCATTTTCTAATTGAATCTGCAGGTTTAACTTCTCAGTTAGGCTAGGGGAGAAGTATTCGTGTCTATTTTTTCCAAGAGACTTCGCTTCATACATTGCCAAGTCGGCACTTCGCATAATGGCATTATTATTCTGTGCGTGCGTTGGATAGAGCGCAATACCAATACTGGCACTGATTTTAATTGTGCGATCTTTTATCTTAAACTCTTTATCAAGTTCAGAGCAGAGTAGTTCTGATAGTTTAAAGGTTAGAAGGTCTAGGTTATCTTCCTCTCCCGTTAATATGACTGCAAACTCATCTCCCCCAATACGAGCAAGCATAAATTGGTCATGGAACTCACGCAATAGAATATTTTCCATGCGGTAGCTGACCGCTTTTAAGAGTTCATCTCCATAGTGATGGCCGAGCGTGTCATTCACATTTTTAAAGTGATCTAAGTCTATATATAAGAGACCAAAAGGCTGCTTTATATGAGTGTAGTGAGACAGCTCATACTGAAAACAGTGGCGGTTGGGCAGTTCGGTGACCGCATCTTGATTGGCTTGTTGCTCTAATAGATGTTGTGCTTCTTTAAGGGCGTTTACATTGGTAATGAGTAATAGGTAAGTCGCATGATCAATTTCCGAGTGTGATAGTTTTCGGACTTCACACATGGCGTAGAAAGGCTGAGAGGTCTCAATATATATCTCACTTCGCCAAATACCTTGCTCCTTAATCGCGGTACTAAGGTCATTCATATAGGACTCTGAGTGATTACCAGAGAGTAACGAGAGCGTTTTACAGAGGGGGGTATCTGAGGGGATGGACTTCTCGGCAAGCAGGCCTTTTAAAATAGGGTTGACTCGCATGAACAGCCCCTTATCATCGGTAAGCCCGATATAGTCGGTGACTTCCGAAAGAATATGGCTATCCATGGCGTGTTGTTTTGCATCCTGTCGTTCTCGGTGACGCGCTTGACCAAAGCTGAATAAGCCAACGAGCAGGATTAACCCGAGTAGGGATATATGAATGACAGCAGCCATGGAGTCATCTGCCGCCACCGTTTTTTGGTACGCAATCGCTGCCTCTTTCTCAGCGGCTTTGAGTAGTTGTTCTATTTTGAGAGTAATCGCCAACGTTTCTGTTTGAACAGGCAGAGTCTGGTTGAGTAGTAGAGATTCTGCAGCGGCGTAATCCTCTTCTAAAATAAAATCAACCACTTGATCTTGAAGCTTTAGGTTTTTAAAGGTTGATTTTTTCTGTTGAGTCCAAAGCTCGGCCATTTCTGGTGTAAGAGGGTAGGCTAATAATTTTGCACGGGCAATACCAAATAGATTTGCTTCTGCTAGAAACTTCTGACGAATACTGTCAATGGCAAAAAAATCTTTTTTGATTAACATCTCCATAAGTAGTACGGTGCGGTTACGTGCGTGGGTATGGAGTGAGTTAATTAAAACAACTTGGTTTTTTGAATCCACCATTGCTTGGTAGTGCGCTTTTAGCTTTTCATCAGACTCTTGAAGGTTTGAGATACTGATGATTAGCATGATGGCAATGAGAAGGTAGCCAAATATAACGATACTAGATGCTTGTCGTTTCTTTAAACGTTGGGCAATCGACTGCATTAGGGGCAAGGTCTCATTCAATAAAAGGATGAATTAGTATAGTCGATTAAACGACGGTTACAAGCCGCTTTAATAAAGTGCCTAGCGGTTGGAATATATCGATAAAACGAAGGAGGCAATA
>JAADDM010000313.1 GCA_013153955.1 Gammaproteobacteria bacterium
GCTTGCGATAACCTTCAAGGGTTTCATGAGTCAGCTTGATATGTTGCTTAACAAAAACAAGCTGTTCACCAATATACTGACGGGCATCCCAAGCATAGCGCAGGTTTTCAATGGTTTGTCGTCTGGAGTTGTTTCGGATTTCCGCGGCCTGCTGCACTGCGCTGGCAGTACGGTCACGGCCTGCAGTGTCTTTTCCGCCATTGTAAAGATTGTATTTTAGGCGAAGCATCGCTTGAAAATTATGATTTTTACCATCGATACCATTGATGTTGTGGTCAAAGGTTTTCTCTAGCTCTAAATCTACTCTAGGGTAGTAGAAGCGTGCAGCAGATCTATGCTGTGCACGAGCTTCGGCAATATCTGCATTGGCTGAGCGCAGGGTAGGGTGCTCAAGCATCGCAATGTTAATGGCCTCCTCAACTGTTTCAGGAAATTCAAAATCGATAGAAGGCTTAATTAAATCATTGTCAGGCATGCGACCTAATACACGTTGAAACCGTGAAAGAGAGTCGTTGTAGTTGTTGTAGCCAGCACGTAAGTTAGAGTTAGCAAGTGCTAGACGCGCCTTAGCTTGATCGACTTCAACTTGATTTCCGATACCAGCTTCCGTACGCTGAGTAATCTGATCTAAAATGCGTTCGTGCGTTTTTTGATTCTCTTCAGCAAGCGCACGAAGCTCCTGCTCTTTAAGTAGGTTGATGTAAGCTGAGACCATATCAATCGCGATTTGGTTTGCACGAGCATGGGCGGTATAGCCTGCCGCATCTAATCGAGCTTGTTGGCGATCAATCTCGTTCTCTGTACCAAAGCCTTCAAATAGATTTTCGGTCAGTCTAATATTGGCTTCGGAGCGGGTAAGGCTCGTTTTGGCTTGATTGTCTCGCTCTATTTCTTCTAGCCCAATGCCCATGCCTATATTAATCACTGGATACCAACTTCCCTCTGCACCGTCTAAATCAGCCTGAATTCCCTGGTGTACTTTGAGCTGTTCACGGAATTCTGGGTTATGTATAATGGCATCTTCCACGGTCGGTGAAAGCTCCATGGCATGTGCGGGGGCGGCAGAGAGTTGTGCAATTACAATTACGCTGCCAAGGGCAAGGATTAACTTTGATTTTTTGAGTGTCATTTTCATGTTTATGTCTCTAGGTTAAGAGCTGGCAATCCTTTTGCATGCTCATTCTGTCCAGTTTTTTATTTTAAGTGCCATCGCGAGTCGATCGGACACTTCTAATTTTTCAAATATATTATGCATATGAGATTTAACTGTACGTTCTGTAATCTCAAGTTGCTTAGCAATCTCTTTATTGCTCTTTGTCTCAAGTACCAGCATGGCAACTTGCTGTTCACGATTGGTCAGCAGTGCTTTCCAGGCATCATTTGGGATACTTTTTTGAATCACGGCATCAATCATCGCCTGCATGATATTCATCCCCAACCAGATACTGCCAGAGGCGATGGTCGCGAGTGCTTGCTCAATACGTTCAGGGTTTGCAAATGTATTTAAATACCCTTTAATACCTGTTTTAAACACTTCTAGGCCTTCAGCATCAGATGGTTCGTCACTGAATAAAAGAATATCAAATCCTTTCGCCGCAAGTTCTGCTATCAGGGTTAAGTCCGCATGGTCAGATATCTGAATCAGTAGCGTACAATCTTCGGCTTTAAATCGGGTATCAAGCGCATCTAAATCATAGAGTACTTTGGCATCAGAGCCACAAGCCGTTAACCAATTTTTTAATGCATTAGGGTCTTGTACAAAGATTAAAGGTCGTTTCATTAAGCATTAAGCCTTTTGTTAAATTTTACTTTATCACTGGTTAGTTGTACGTATCTTTGTGCGGTGTATTCTACACGAATACTTATGGCATTATACACATTATGTATATAAGGGGATTTACGATTCCCGTAGGGCCAAATCTTTAGCCTTAATAATGGGTTTCAATAAGTAATCCAAAATGGTGTGCTTGCCTACAATGATATCCACACTGGCTGTCATCCCCGGCAATAGGTAGAGGGGTGCGGCTTCAGTTCCAAGGTGGTTCTGGTCCGTTTCTATGCGGGCAATGTAAAAGCTATTCCCCTCCTCATCTGTAATGGTATCGGCCGATATACGAGTAACTGTACCGTCTAAGCCGCCATAAATAGCAAAATCATAGGCGGTAAATTTAATTTTGGCTTTTAAGCCTTCGTATAAAAAACCAATATCAGCAGGTGGGATCTTGGTTTCGAGTACCAGCGCATCGGCCTCTGGGACAATTTCGATAATGTCACTGCCGGGTTGTACAACCCCACCGATAGTCGAAACAAGAATTTGCTTGATTGTTCCATTAACGGGGGATTGGATGTCGGTGCGTTTTACACGATCAGCCAGTGCAAGCTTGGATTTTTCAAGCTGAGACTTTTCGGCTAACACTTGGTTAAGCTCTTCGTGGGCATCATTCATATACATCTCTTTCGCTTCGATACGTTTAGAGCGGTATTCACTGATGATAGATTTTATTTTAGGAATTGAGTTTTGTACGGTGCGTAATCGAGAGTAGGCATCATTCTCTTCGCGCTGCAGTTTTAATAGATCGACTTGGGATGCAATCCCTTGCTTTACTAAGGGCTGCATAAGACCGATTTCTTGCTTCAGTAGATTTCTAGAACGAGCGAGTTGCTTGCTCTGACTATAGGCCTCTCTTAACTCAAGTTTTTTCTGCTCAATTTGCTCTACAATGATGGCATCATTGGTTTTGTGCTGTCTTAATCGGCCTTGGTAAAGGCGGTACTCTCGGTCGTAGAGTGCTTGAATTCTTGGGTCGTCTGATACATCGGTCGCAGCAAATGGCTTAGAGAAGGCCTCGGCTGTCAATCTCTGAGAGCGGGCAATCAGTTGTGCTTCTTTAATCTCACTTTCATCAAAGGAACTTGAGAATTGCGTGTTATCAAGCTTAATGAGGGTTTGTCCCTTAGTGACTTTATCACCAGATTGAACAAAGATGCCTTCGATAATTCCGCCTTCTAAGTTTTGAATGACTTGAATCTCAATGGAGGGAACAACTTTACCCTCTCCCCGTACAATTTTATCTAGCTCGGCATAGTTTGCCCAAGTAATCAGCCAGATGACCACCAGTAAAATGACCCAAACCACCCACTGAGATTTAGCGGTCGGCTTTTCCAAAGCAGCCTGGCTCAGGCTGGACATAAAAGCGATGTCTTGTTCAGCGATGCGTTCTTGGCGAGTTTGTATTTTTTGAGTAGATTCAGTCATAGGTTAGCTTTTTTTATTAATCTTTCCCGTTTTAAGGGCTTCAAGAACCGTCTGTTTAGGGCCGTCTGCGATGACTTTTCCATTATCCATTACCATTAGGCGTTCAGTGAGTTGTAGTAGGCTCATCTTGTGGGTAACTAAGAGTGAGGTACTGTTCAGTGTACCTTTTTTAAGGCGGTCAATCATAATCTGTTCCGTTTTTGCATCCATTGCATTGGTTGGTTCATCAAATAGATAAATGGCCGAATCCAATAAGAGGGCACGAGCGACACCAATACTCTGTCTCTGTCCGCCTGAAAGTGAGGTGCCACCTTCATTCACTTTTAGGCTATAGCCTGATGGGTGTTGGCGAATAAAATCATCCACACCTGCAAGCCGGGCTGCTTTTAAAATCGCGCTATCATCAATGTAAGGGGCTTTGTAGGAGATGTTGTCTCTAACATCGCCACTAAAGAGTGTGACATCTTGTGGAACATAGTTGATGTTGCGACGAAGTTCAGCTGGGTCGAGTTGTGTAATATCAATGTCATCAATGAGAATTGAGCCTTCAGTGACTTGGTAGAAGCCTAAAATGAGCTTCTCAATAGTCGATTTTCCTGAGCCAATACGCCCGATGATGCCGACCTTTTCTCCGGGGTTGATGACAAAGCTGATACGATTTAGTGCGGGCTTTGATTCGCCCGGGTAGTTAAATACCACATCAATAAATTCAATTTTTCCTTCAAACCTAGGGTGCTGAATAAAGCGTTTTGATGGGGGGCGTTCAATCTCTTTTTTCATGAGTTCGTTTAGCGAGTCTAGTGCG
>JAADDM010000144.1 GCA_013153955.1 Gammaproteobacteria bacterium
GGCATAAGGAAGAGCACTGGTAATTAGGATTTTTCTTGGAGTTTGTACGCTGTCTGACATCAGGGGATTTCCACTTTATAGCTAGGGCTTTATCGAGCAAGCCGTTGTTTCATATTTAACGGAATATTATAGAGCTTTTTTTGCCTAATTGTATGCAATGTGGTGCTTGCTTTTAGTTTCTTGACTTGCTTTTTTAGAGAGGTGTCGATTGGTGCATAAGGTGACTTTATTAGAGGGAAAGCCGGCTAAGTGGGTTAACAATGTTGTATCAGAGCGAGTCGTCAATTATGATGTGGAAATAATTTGGATAGATCCTCAAAGGGGCGATTATGAGTATTAGAACAGTGGTAGAGGGTGAATTGGTTACGATCTCTGTGGACGGTAGTTTTGATGTGAGTGTTTATGATGCCTTTAAAGCTGCTTGCAAGTTGAATATGACAGAGACAAACCGGTTTGTGATTGATATGAAAGAGGCGTCTTATATGGATAGTTCTGCGCTGGGGATGTTGTTGTTGTTGCGGGAGAAAACGGCAGGAGATCGGGGGCGAATTAAAATTATTAATGTGGGCCAAAGTGTGCAGAAGGTACTTGAGGTAGCGCAGTTTCAACAGTTGTTTGATATTGAACGAGCTTGATTGGCTACCTAATCGCTAGGGAGAGCCCCAGCTCATCAGAATGCTTAATTAGGTGTTTTGTATCACGATTTCAGGGAAGACGTTCGCATAGTTACGTTTTTGAATGCCGATGGCGCTACTGATTTTATGTGCCATAGTTCGGTACTTCTGCGCAATGTCACTGCTCGGCTCTGCGACAACAGTAGGCAGCCCTTTATCGGCCTCTTCTCGGATGCGTTTGTCTAAGGGTAGGCTGCCAAGGAAAGTCACTCCGTATTGGTCAGCCATTTTCTTGCCGCCATCTGCACCAAATATAGACTCTTCATGCCCGCAGTTGCCGCAGATATGAGTGCCCATGTTTTCAATAATGCCTAGTACAGGAATCTCTACTTTTTCAAACATTTTAAGACCTTTTTTGGCATCAATTAATGAGACCTGCTGCGGCGTAGTCACGATGACAGAGCCTGTTACGGGGATTTGCTGCGACAGGGTTAGCTGTACATCCCCTGTTCCAGGGGGTAAATCAATAATAAGGTAGTCTAGGTCTTCCCAGTTAGTCTCTCTTAGCAGTTGAGTTAATGTTTGCGTCACAATGGGGCCTCTCCAAATCATGGGAGAGTCCTCTTCAATCAGTAGGCCGATAGACATCGCTTGTAAGCCATAAGCGGTTAAAGGCTGCATACTTTTGCCATCTTTTGATTGAGGTTTTTCTGTCAAGTTGAGCATGGTTGGGATGCTTGGGCCATAAATGTCTGCATCTAGAATACCGACGTTAGCGCCTTCCTGCTGTAGTGCGAGTGCTAGGTTGACACTGGTAGTGGATTTACCCACGCCGCCCTTACCAGAAGCGATGGCGATGATGTTTTTAATGCCCGGCAGGGGGGAGGTGCCTTTTTGCGCATCGTGCGAGACAATCGCTGTTGAGAAGTTGACAGAGATGCTATTGATGTCTGAAAGCTGAGTGAGTTCATGGCTAAGCGTTTGTTCAATACTCGGCCAAAGGCTCTTGCATGGATAAGGCATGGCAATGTTTAAGCTTAGTACATTTTTTTTCAGCTGAAGCTCGGAAACCGCTTTAATGCTTAATAGGTCTTTTTGGCTGCTCGGGTCTAAGCAGGCCTTAAGCTTACCTTCAATCTCTTTTTGAAGCGTTTCAGAAATGCCGTTCCCAAAAAGTTTGTTAAATAATCCCATTACGATTCCTTAGTTTGTTTGATGCGTTTTCGAGTTCAAAAAAAGACGCTTAAATAATGGGGTGTATTCTAGCAGGTATAGTTTTATTAAAAAACACACTGTTTTAATGGGGGCTCATTAAAATACCCCTTTGTGATATTAAGTGTTTAGAGTGTTTTTTGATAAAAATTAAAACAACCATGCCTGGTTGTTTTGCGGAGAGGCTTTATTAAGAATCGCGCAAGATAGGGTGATATAATTCGGCACTTGAGTGTTTCACTGTGCAGTATCTGAATGCTGATTGATTGCCATAGTTTACTGTAATGCATTTAATAAACATGTAGCGAACGCCCTCTATTTTTAACCGATAAATTTAAGACGAATCTTAATGATGACTGAACCGACCAGAGCCCCTATTGAACAGCTTCCAGCCTATCTAGCCGATCAGATTGCGGCTGGAGAGGTGGTTGAACGTCCTGCTTCTGTGGTGAAAGAGCTGCTTGAAAATGCGCTGGATTCTGGGGCGACCCAAATTGAGATTATGATTGAAGAGGGCGGTGAAAAGTCTATTGTGGTTACTGACAATGGACAGGGGATTCCTAAAGATGAGTTACTGCTTGCGGTCAGTCGACATGCCACCAGTAAAATCAAAACGGGAGAGGACTTGGCAAGTGTCGCCACGCTAGGATTTAGAGGCGAGGCGTTGGCGAGTATCAGCTCGGTCTCTCGTTTTGAAATTGTCAGTCGGTATCGTACTGAGAAAGCGGCTTGGATGCTCTCTTCAGAGGGTGAAGGTCGATGGAGTACGTTAAAACCTGCTGCGGGAACGGTGGGTTCTCGGGTGAGTGTGGTCGATCTGTTTTTTAATACGCCTGCGCGTAAAAAGTTTCTTAAAACCCCTCGTGCAGAGTTCATGCAAATTGACCAGCTGGTTAAGCGAGTGATGTTAAGTCGCCCTGAGGTGAGTTTTAAGTTGATGCATAACCAAAAGGTGACGCGTCATGTCACGGCAGTCACCGATGCTTTGAGCCTTAAAAAACGGCTTGCTCAGCTCATGGGCGCACCGTTTGTACAGCAGTCGTTAGAGATTCAATATGAGGCCGAAGATATTGCGCTATCTGGGTGGGTCGGGCAGCCAACCTTTAATCGCAGTCAGGCGGATATGCAGTATCTTTTTGTGAATGGAAGGATTGTTAGAGACCGCCTGCTTTCGTATGCGGTTAAGCAGGCGTATGCGGATGTGCTTTATAATGGCCGTCACCCTGCATACCTACTCTTTTTAACCATTCCTGCGTATTTGGTGGATGTGAATGTACACCCTTCAAAGTACGAAGTTCGATTTGCGAATGGCCGTTGGGTGTACGATTTTTTACGCCGTTCGGTACGTGATTCGGTTGCTCGACCTGTGGCTGCGGAGAGTGGCAGTGGTGCGCAGCTATTAGCGGGGAATGCTTTAAATAATTTACCTCCCGCTTATTTAGAGAAAGGGCTGTCTCAGGTTGAAGTACAGACCGCGATTGCATTTCAACAGCCCTCAGAATCTGCTGGTTTATTGAGTGCTGGAGGTGCTGTGTCAGGGTATCAGAGTGCGGGGTCTGAATCAGGGGCGTATCGTTCAGATTTACAAAGTGTGATTAATCAGCGTCGTCATACTCAAAATGGATTGGTTGGTGAGCCAACGGCAGATTATGGCAGTGAGGCTGGAATGCCTAGACTGGGGTTTGCGAAAGCACAAATACACGGCATTTATATTCTGGCTGAAAATCAGCAGGGCTTAATTTTGGTGGATATGCACGCCGCACATGAGCGAGTCGTCTATGAGCGGTTTAAAAAACAGTGGGCGACGGATCGTTTGATTAGTCAGCCCTTGCTTGTGCCGATAGCGCTGACTCTGGATACCTATCTTGTGGATGTTTGGCAGGTGAATAGCGAAGGCTTTACCAAGCTCGGCTTTTCGATTGAACCGCTAGGGCCTGAGCAGTTAAAAGTGACGGCGGTACCGGCGCTCTTAGTGAAGAGTGATGTGGTCAGTTTATTGAATGATATGTTGTCTGATTTGTCTGAATCAGGTCAGACACAGCAGGTTGAAGAGCGTATTAATGAGATGCTGTCTACCATGGCATGCCATGGCTCTGTTCGCGCCAATCGTCAGTTGACCATTGCTGAGATGAATGCGCTATTAAGAGAGATGGAAGTAACGGAGCGTTCGGATCAATGTAATCACGGCCGCCCGACTTGGGTGGA
>JAADDM010000188.1 GCA_013153955.1 Gammaproteobacteria bacterium
CGTTGGTATACGGGGATAGAGATTCATCCTGCAGCCAAGATTGGTGAACGCTTCTTTATCGACCATGGTATGGGAGTGGTGATTGGTGAAACAGCCGAGATAGGTAATGACTGTACGCTATATCACGGGGTGACGTTGGGAGGCACCTCTTGGCAGAAAGGTAAGCGACACCCAACTTTGGGTAATGGGGTTGTTGTTGGAGCGGGCGCAAAGGTATTAGGTCCGATTGAAATTGGTGATAATGCGCGTATTGGCTCAAATGCTGTTGTTGTTAAGCACGTCGCTGCAGGTAAAACCATGGTTGGAATTCCAGGGCGTGAAGTTGCTCAAAAAGTAGAGGCTGTGGAGAAACGTCGCGCTAAAATGGCTGAAAAAATAGGGTTTGATGCTTATGGTGTGGGTCAAGAGATGGCCGATCCGGTTGAAAAAGCCATTTATAGCCTGTTAGATCATATTCAGGTACAAGATGAAAAATTAGAGAAGATGGCCGAAGCGCTGGTTAAGATGGGCGCAGACCCGATTGATATTACCCTGCCTAAGTTAGATGATGTGGTGATGGAGCCGAATGATCCTAAACAGGCTGCACACCTTAAACCTACTGACTAAGTAACCGAATAGTTATAAGTTTATTTTATGATTAAAGACAATAATACTTGAGTTGATTACTTGGTTATTATAGAATCAATGGTATAAATATATAAAATAAAATTAGGCCTACATTATGAAACTGACTTCAAAAGGGCGGTATGCCGTTACCGCGATGATTGATATCGCACTACATCAAGACAAAGGGGCGATTACGCTCTCTCTTATCTCTGAAAGACAGGGGATTTCGCTCTCTTATTTAGAGCAGCTATTTTCAAAGTTGAAAAAAGCGGGGTTGGTGTCGAGTGCAAGAGGGCCTGGTGGCGGGTATCGTTTAAGTCGTTCAGCAGCAGAAATATCCGTCAGTCAGATTATTCATGCGGTGGATGAATCGGTTGATGCGAGAAAGTGTGCAGGCAAAGAGAATTGTCATGGCGGTGGTCAATGTCTTTCTCATGAGCTTTGGACGGACCTGAGTGGTATGATTGATACTTTTTTAAAGAGCATCGATTTACAAAGTGTTGTGGATAAAAAACAGAACCCATTAAACGAGATTTCGTTTGGTTAAGTTGGTTAAAGAGTAGAAAAGGGTAAAGGAATAAGTATGGCTGTAACGCTAACAAAATCAGGTGCGGAACGAGTGGTTAAAATGCTTGAGAAGCGTGGGCACGGAGTGGGTCTGCGTGTTTCAACTAAAGTCAGCGGCTGTGCAGGGTTTGCCTACGTGGTGGATTATGCGGATGAGATTAATGAAGATGATTCAGTCTTTGAAAGTTTTGACGTTCAAGTCGTTGTCGATGCCAAAAGCCTTAAAAATATTGATGGAATGGAAATTGATTACGTTCAAGAAAGTCTTTTGAATGAAGGCTTTGATTTTAGAAATCCAAAAGTGAAAGACAGTTGTGGGTGTGGTGAGTCATTCACCGTATAACGGCAGATTTAATCTGAATGCTTGCCCCTTAAACCCCGGCCTTTGTGTCGGGGTTTTGTTTTTGTGCAGAAAGGCATAATAGTTGGTAAAATATGCCGACTCGATTTTTCAAGGAATATTTAAACGTGGAACGTACTTTTTCAATTATTAAACCCGATGCCGTCGCCAGAAATATCATCGGCCAAATTTCTCAGCGCTTTGAAGAGAATGGGTTACGAATTATTGCGTCTAAAATGAAGCGTTTAACGGCCGCTGAAGCGGAAGGCTTCTATGCAGAGCACCAAGGTCGACCGTTTTATGAGCCTCTGGTTGCCTATATGATGTCAGGCCCTGTGATGGTTCAAGTACTTGAAGGTGAGGGCGCGATTCAGAAAAATCGCGAAATCATGGGGGTGACGGACCCAGAGAAGGCAGCCAAAGGGACGATTCGTGCTGATTTTGCTCTCTCTGTGCGTGAGAATTCTGTTCATGGTTCGGATTCAGCAGAGAGTGCCGCACGTGAAATAGCCTACTTCTTTAAGGCTGACGAACTGTGTGATAGACCGTTATGAGGCAAATTGAAGAAGTCGTACCAACGCAAGAAATTACTAAGGTTGATCTGCTAGGCATGGATCGCGCAGCGATGGGTGCCTATTTTACTGAAATTGGTGAGAAGCCTTTTCGAGCAACACAGGTGATGAAGTGGATTCACCAGTTTGGTGTCGCTGACTTTGATGAAATGACAAATTTAAGCAAAGCGCTTCGTGAGAAGTTGAAGCGAGTTGCACATGTTCGTACCCCAAAAATTGTTGAAGAGCAGCGCTCTACAGATGGCACTATTAAGTGGTTGCTTGAAATGGACAATAAAAATGCCGTTGAAGTCGTTTTTATTCCAGAGAAAAACAGAGGGACGTTGTGTATCTCTTCTCAAGTAGGCTGTGCGCTGGAATGTACTTTTTGTTCGACGGGGCAGCAAGGGTTTAACCGCAATTTAGAAAACTGGGAGATCATTGCTCAAATGTGGGTTGCGAATAAGGCGTTGGGCTGTAAGCCTAAAGAGGAACGCATTATCTCTAACGTGGTTTTTATGGGCATGGGTGAGCCGCTTTTAAATGTGAAACACGTATTTCCGGTTGCTCGAATTTTAATGGATGACTTTGCTTACGGCCTTTCAAAGCGCCGTGTGACAATCAGTACTTCAGGGGTTGTACCTGCCATTGATATGATTAAGTCTGAGCTGGATGTCAGTTTGGCTATTTCACTTCATGCAACCAATGACGCATTACGCGATATACTGGTACCCATTAATAAAAAATACCCCATTGCGGAACTTATGCCAAGTTTGTATCGCTATGTAGAAGGGGGTCACAGTAAAAAGCATGTCACGATTGAGTATGTCATGCTAGATAAAGTCAATGACTTGACTGAGCATGCTCATGAGTTGGTCGAGATATTAGGCGATCTACCCTGCAAGGTGAACCTGATCCCTTTTAACCCTTTTCCAAATACGGATTATAGACGCTCATCTAATAATGCCATTCATCGTTTTAGAGCCATTTTAGAAGACAAAGGCCTAAAGGTGACGGTACGTAAAACGCGCGGTGAAGATATTGATGCCGCTTGTGGACAGTTGGCAGGTAAGGTCTCTGATAGAACCAAAAGAACACAACATGTTGTTGAGTTGGATTCTGGGATTAAGTTGTAATATTTAAGATAAGCCGAGTTTTCTATAAGGAATAAGGATATGACTGACGAAAAAGTAGATGATATTGTCCCGCTTAATCGGGTATTTATCGAAGGCCGAATGTCTAAAGGACTCTCTTTAGAAGAGGCGTCAAGTCGTCTAAACCTCTCTGTAGAACAGTTAGCGAAGCTAGAAGGAGATGAGTTTAATCCGGGAAACCTGACAACCTTTGAACGAGGTTATGTTCGGAATTATGCGAGTTTACTGAATATTGACTGTACGTCTATTGAAGCCTATTTTCCTGAAGTAAACAGTGTGTGCACAGAGTTGCATTCGGTACAACGCTATAGCTTTCCTGTGAATAAGCCTTTGCTAGGTAAAAAAATTACAAAATGGACGTTAATTCTCTCAGTTGGATTGATTGTCCTGTTTTTATTCCTGTCAGTTTCGTCAGGAAAGTAAGTTTATAAGGTCCTTTGCCTTATAGTTCATCAAACATTAGATAGAAAGAGAAAAGAGTAGTTATGGCTAAACAGATTGCAGCAATTCGCGGAATGAATGATATTTATGGTGAGAGTGTGGATGCCTTTAACCATATCGTGAGTAGTGCAGAGTCTGTGATGACGCAGTATGGCTATCGCTCAATTCGTCTACCCATTGTTGAAAAAACAGAACTTTTTTCACGCTCAATTGGTGAAGTGACCGATATTGTCGAAAAGGAGATGTATACCTTTGAAGACCGAAGTGGTGGGAGTTTAACGCTTCGTCCAGAGGGCACTGCTGGCTGTGTACGCGCCGTGGTTCAAAATGGATTGCCACATAATCAAGTACAAAAGCTTTTCTCTTTCTAT
>JAADDM010000169.1 GCA_013153955.1 Gammaproteobacteria bacterium
TTAAGTCGAGTTTATGTAGAGCATCTCTTCCACTTAAAAGCCACGCGTCCTCGTTGTCGTCAAAAAACAGCGCCAAGTCAGTCGGATTTACGTAATAGTTAACGACGTATACCCAAGGAATTGAGCGTTTCAGTGCCCCCCTGTTGTTTTTTAAGTCGACTACTATAAGCGTCACCGCTAAGCTCGATTCTGCTTGTATTACGATTAGGTAGTCTTTATATACGTTAGGTATAGACAGAATCGAGCTGTAATAATTTTGTTGAAGTAAATAGTTTGCTATAACCGCTTTGAACGCCTCGTCTCCATTTTGTATCGAATTTAGAGAATAGTTTTGTATCGTCCAGTCTCTTGCCTTCTTTAGCTCGTTACCTCTTAATAGTGCTACTTCTTTATCTTTGTCTATTACGATAGCCGTAAGTACTCCGTCCACTATGCCGGCGTTAATTACTGCTTTCACATCCTCACGCTCTAAGTGTTTTACTATGACGCCAAAAGTTTTTATCATGCCCTAAACCCCATGTGTCCAAGTATAGTAACTCTTTCAAGCTTGTTTGGATGAGATACTTCTACTTGATAAAATTTATCGTTTACAGTTACCGTTAACATGGGATAAACTGCATCCCGTGCTATTGGTCCAAATCCACTAAACTGGACACCTATCGAAAAGTTATTTACTAAGTCTATAAACATACCACCAGTTTTATTGACGTACGAAAAGCCACATGCGTCTGCGGCCAAGTCAGCGAGATAGTATTTGGTTATTGAGCTTTTTGTTATTTTAAATACTGTATCGTACAGTACTGCCAGCGGACCGTCAGAGTGCGAGATAAAGTAATGTGATTCTCCTTTTAAAATCCTCGTGATTACCTCGTCTGCCGCGTCGTAATCTCCCCTGTTTATTGCGTTAATCCCGCCATCTACTATTATAATCTCGTTTTCGGTTATTACACCCCTTCTTAATCTACCGCCTGCTCTTCCGCCACCCGGCCATACTTTTGGTATTTTAGACACCTGTATAGGCTTTGACTTTGATGGCGGTAAAATAGTTTCTACGCTTCTTAATATCGAGTAATCTAACGACAGTGTCGTGCCGTCAAAAATAGTTACGCTAAATACCAACGGGTCAAGCGTGAAGCCTTTGTCTGAAATAGTCAGTTTAGGGACAAAAAAGTTAACTTTTTTAAATAACCCGCCGTTTAAGTAGTACAGAGCGTTTTGGTCTGGGAAATACGCGAGGTCACCATGCACGTCGTCAACGAAATAGCTTACAGTAGCGAACGAAAAAATTACTTCCGGAGTAGCCTTTGCGTATACGTCAAAATTATTTTTTATTATTTCGTACGTTAGTCTATAATTGCTTCGCGCGAGGGGGCCTATCGTTATTTTATTACTGTAGTGCTCTACTACGTATAGTAGTCTGCCACACCTTGCCTCAGGTATGCCAGATAACGGGAATGCTCGTATCGCTTTTGCGTCGTTAGAATCAAGCTGTCCGTAGAAAACGGGCCGGGTCGTTAATATTTCTTGCCCTTCGTCTATCATAAAGTTAGTTCTGTGGCTCATGTATCCATAAAACCATACTGTTCCAGCTTCGTCTACAAATATTATTCCGGGCTTTATCATCCACCACTTGTACGCCGTTGCAGCTTTTATTTTTTTATCGTGATTTATTATCACAGTTCCGTGCTCGTACTTGCCGCTTTTTGAAAACGGATTGTGTCCGTAAAGTATTATTTTGTTGTCTTTTATTAATAAAATTGTACCAGCGCAGCTTTTGCTGTTTAGCCCTTTTTCAAGATTGTCGTCGTACGCTACGACGAAGTCGTCAAAGTCACTTTTGCTTAAGATGCTAACCCTCGCTGGTAGTGAGTTCTGCCCTTCGTTTGTTAATTTTTCTAAATCTCCAACTTCTGCCTCAGGCGTAACGATTACGTAGTTGTCTCCCCACCTAAACATCCCAACTGCAGCAAATTTTACAGAATTTACTACGTATCCCCACTTCTCTGTTTGTACCGAAAACTTGTCAGTGCCTACGAGTTCTATTTTATTTCTCTCTGTTTCTATTGTCTTTTTCGATACCTCCGCAAATAATGCCGCTAAGTCGCTCTTCACCTCGCCGTATATTTCTTGCTTATTTATGCCTACCCTTGCTCTGTACCTTTTTCTCATAACAACACCTCACATAATCGCCGGGTCGTCAACTAATAGTGCTTCTGCTTCTCCACTTTTATAAGCCGCCTTCACTCTTTCCATTCTCTTATCTTGTAATTTTTGCCATTTTGGTTCAGACGGAAAACCAAGCACGTTGACGTTACACAACTCGTCTTCTCCTCGTATTGCCCGTTTTATCCTGTCGTAGTTTACGTCAGTAGTAGCTATAATTTTTTTGTGATTTATTGACATCATGGTACCGTCCTCTGTAAAAAATATCACGGGTTCTGCTGCAGCTAACGATGCCCACTTGTCATATCCTGACAATGCTACGTTTTGAGTCGGGAGTCTTATCCCGCTCGTGGAAAACGCGCCATCGTTTGGCTCTGATGCGCCATCGTACATGGCGTGCTGCCCATTAGACAAATCGCTTGCCCACCACGCGCCAGCAGTGTAATTACTCAATAGTCCAAAGATTAATACGTCTTTATACTGGGCCGGATTAGTAAGTCTCGGTCTGTACACTTGCCAGCAGTGAAACGGCCGCGTTAGTAGCTTGTGCATTAATCTATTAAACGCTTCTTGTCCACTTACGTAAATCACATCCCTTACTAAATTTTTCCTCTGTACTTTGTCGTAGTTACATAAATATAAAGTTACTCTTTCTATGTTGTCGAAGTAAATTCTATTTTGCCCTACTTGCATAAATGCTCTATTGTTATCATCTATACCAATAAGCGTATGTACGTCGTCTATTACGGCTTTACTAAATACGATTTTTGCTTTACTCGCTGTGCTTACTATCTTCCCCTTAAACTTCAGCATCACTATAATTTTAGACCCTGAGCCCTAAGCTCGGCAAGTGTTTCTGCTACGAACTTCTTCCAGTGGCGCGCAGACTCAACAAGCTCTTCGCCCCTTTCACTCGAGTCGACGGCTTTGTCTATGAAGTCTATCTTTTTGAGCAGCCGGTGTACTACGTGCTCGTCGAGAGTATCCTTAGCTATTAGCCAGTACGAGAAGACGGGCTTCTCTTGCCCTATGCGGTGCAGCCGGTCCTCAGCTTGCAAGTTCTTAGCCGGCGTCCAGTCCACTTGTAGAAATACAGCGTAGTTAGAAGCCGTTAAGTCTATTCCCTCTGCCGTCGCCTGTATAGACGCTACAACGACTTTTATCTCGTCGTTTTCTTGGAATGCGTTAGCTACTTCGTACTTCTTTTTGTCAGTCATACCACCCACTATTTTTACGGCCGGAATACCCATTTTGCTGAGAAGCTTTACGGTCGCGTCTATAACTTCTCTGTGGTGGGCAAACAGCACTACTTTATCGCCTTGTACGACTATCTGTCTAATTAGCTCGAGAGCAGCGGGTATCTTGGCCTTGCCGGCTTCGTAACGGAAGCGGTCGAAAAGCGGCAGCACTTTTGCTTTAAATTCTGGAGCGTCCGGGTTTATGTAGCCATACTTTTTGTAAAGCTCGACTACGAGCTGTACGAGCTCGAGCCTAACTTCGTTAAGACCCTTAGATTCTACCTCTACTTTCATTGGGATTCTTACCTTTTGGGGTAGCTCTTTTAGGACGTCTTTTTTTAGCCGGCGAATCATTATCGTCTTTCTGAGAAACTCGTTTAGCTCGCGCGGGCGGTTAGCGAAGCGTCTTGAGAATGCTGCGTAGTTGTTGAAAATCTCAGGGTTAATGATTTTGCCTATCGTGTATATCTCGTCTACGCCGTCGTTGACTATCGGCGTACCAGTAAGGCCGAGTACGTGTTTTGCTTGTTTGGCCAAGCGGTAGACTGCTTTCGTGCGCTTAGCGCGCGGGTTTTTTGCGTAGTGAATCTCGTCTACTATTAGCGTCTTTATCCCGAGCCGT
>JAADDM010000143.1 GCA_013153955.1 Gammaproteobacteria bacterium
CGTTTTAAATTTCTTTTTAATTTTTTACACAATAGCGCTTGACCTTCAATGTGGATTCCCTATAATACGCCACATCAAGCGGGAATAGCTCAGCGGTAGAGCACAACCTTGCCAAGGTTGGGGTCGCGAGTTCGATCCTCGTTTCCCGCTCCAGATATGGCGGAATAGCAAAGTGGCTATGCAGTGGATTGCAAATCCATCTACCTCGGTTCGACTCCGGGTTCCGCCTCCATTTACCTTCTGGAATTTGATTAATATTTATATTACTCAACGTTTGATACTCTAACCTTAGACTTTATTTGAAAGTTTAAACACAGGTTAGCTGCCTGCCCAGGTGGCGAAATTGGTAGACGCAGGGGACTTAAAATCCCCCGATCGAAAGATTGTGCCGGTTCGACTCCGGCCCTGGGCACCATTATTCTTAAACCTCGTTTAGTCATTGACTGAACGAGGTTTTTTTATGTCTAAAATTTAGAGGTGGTTATGCTCAAGTGTGCTGAAAGGGTTAAGCACTAGTCCCAGCCTTATATTTTGGCTGGAATTGGTGCACAGGTGAAATCGCTAAACCTATTTGTTGAGCGCATCTTAAGGTTCTCTAAAGCGGCTATTTGTGGTGCCACCAAATCCTAAGTTTGGTCGCAAAATACCAGATTATACCAATGAGTATTAGTAGTATAAGTATGGATAAGGTAGAGTCGTTATTTTTGTCTTTTGTGATTAACAAAGCCCCTATGACACCTATCCAAAAGGTTAGAGATGAGAAAATTATTTGTAGTTTTAATTTTTTGCTTGTCTCTTGTGTGGTAGAAAGTATACTGCCTGCTGCAATGTTTTCTTTTGATCCTGCAATAGGGGTTCCACATTGCGGGCATGATTCTGCAGAGCTAGATATTTGGCTGCTGCATTCAGGGCAATTTATTAAAGCCATTATTTTTTCCTTTGTATTATTTAATATTTATTGGTAAATAGGTTGCATTTTATCATAAGGTATTTTACTCATTATTTATCGATAAGTGTACCCTTGGTTTATAAATTAATTTGATTTTAAAGGGAGAGACAGCTTTACTGGATTTACATAAAGTACCAAAGCAGCCCGATATTGACCACGACAGAAAGCGTAGTTGTCGCTTGCCAAAATAGCACTGGGTTGCGTTCTAGTAGAGGTTTAAAGTGCTCGGTGTCTTCAATGTCCTTGGGGGTGTTTAGGTCGTGAATAAACTCTGAGAGTAACCGGTAGCGTTTGGCAGGGTCGGGCGCACAGGCCTTTTTAAGGGCGGTGTCAATCCATGCTGGAATATCTGGGCGACGCTTTCGTGCAGAGATATATTGCATATGACTATAGTTTTTAAGTTCAAATTGGTTGATACGCTTCTCTTTGTACGGGTATTCACCTGTAAGCATTTCATAGGCGATAACACCGAGTGAGAACAGGTCTGCATTTTTGCCTGCATGTACATTCATCATATATTCCGGCGCAGTATAGTTGAGTGTGCCTTCTGGATGTTGGCGATCTAATACGCTGGCCAATTCCGCTAACCCTGCTGCGTGCACGGCACCAAAATCGATGATTTTAATACGGCCTTCGCAGGTGATGAGTACATTATCAGACTTTAAATCTTGGTGAATTACATCTTGTCTATGCAGGCTTCGCAAGGCGCTGGCGAGCTGAGTGGTTAATTCGCGTACCATTTTGACGGGAGGATTAGGATTATCAATAATCCACTGGCTAATGGTCTGTCCCTTAATGTATTCGGTAGTGAAGTAGAGGAACTGTTTAGGTCGATTCGATTTGTAGGTCTTCATTAAGCCCGGATGGGATAGGCGCTGCCCTATCCACTCTTCTCGTACAAATCCATCTAAGTACCAAGGGTCATCACTGTAGTTCTGTGATGGGGTTTTAAGCACCAGTTCCTGACCTGTTTCGGTGTCTTTGGCTAGGTATATTTGACTGCGTGCAGAGAGGTTAATCTCTTGAATAATCTCATAGCCATCAATCTTCATACCGGGTTCAAGTTCAGGGGGGAAGGGCAGTTGTGAAAGCTTGTTATAGACCTCTTCCTTGGTCTTACTTGGCAGTTGCTCGATACGAACTACTTGAGCGGTTAGGTTGTCATTGGATTGATTGGCAATGGCCTTTTCAACCAGTCTTTGAGAGATTGTGTCTTCGGTTTCCCCCGAGCTAAGTAGCTCTGATATGACCTTGTCGTCAATAAACTCATGCACGCCATCAGTGCTTAATAAGAAAACATCTCCCTCTTCAAGTGCGACAGATTTAAAGTCGATCTGAAGGGTTGTATCAACGCCTAGTGCGCGACTTAAATAGCTGCGCTCACTGTTTAGCCAAGTGGTGTGGTCATTGGTAAGCTGTTTGAGTTCGCCCGCTCTAAGGCGGTAGACACGGGAGTCGCCGATATGAACAATATATGCGGTGGCCGATTTGAAAATAACAGCGTCAAAGGTAGTGACCCAGCCTTTAAGGTCGGAGGCTTGGCTGCTGCCCTGACGATAAAGCCAGCTGTTGATTGAAGAGATGATTTGCTGACAGGACTTTTTGGTGCTCCATGTATCGGGTGTTGAGTAATAGTCTTGAATAAAGCTTTTAACCGCGGTCTCGCTGGCTTGCTTGGCAGCCTCGCTGCTACTCACGCCATCGGCAATGACGGCAATCGCGCCTTTTGACTCCAGTTCACTGTCTTCTTTGGGGATACTGTAATTAACAGAGTCTTGATTTTCTGGTTTTACGCCTGCTGTGGTATGAAAGCCTGCATTGATAATGAGGGATTGTGCCATGTGTATCCTTTTGGGTCATGTTACAAGCGGTATGAAACTTGGTAAAACCGATAAAAAAAACCAGTATATACGCTGAAGGTAAATACTGGTTTATCATTGGGTTAGAGAGTATTAATCATGCAATACAGACTAACTTAGTCAAGGCTGAACATCAACGCTTTTAAGTGTGAGGGCTTAATGGGCAGGAATGCGATTTCGTCTTAAGGTTATTTAATATCAATCATCTGTACCGTTCCATCTGGCATCACTTCGGTCATTTGACCTTGAGGCTCTTCTAGGAAGAAAATAATCAGTCCTAGAACGATAGCGGCCACTACGCCGATGACCATAAAAAAGGCATCGTAATCAACCAAGCTGTTTACGGTTAAGAACATGACTGCTCCTACGTTACCATAAGCACCCGCCATGCCTGCGATTTGCCCAGTCATACGGCGCTGAATAAGTGGCACCATGGCAAAAACGGCGCCTGAGCCTGCTTTTGAGAAGATGCCGGCCATGATTGTAATGGCGACGACTAACTCAATAGACCAGTCTTTATCGACGTTGCTTAGGAAGAGGAAGCTGGCTGCAATCCCTGTAAATACGACAATCAGGGTTCTACGACGGCCATAACGGTCGCTGATAAAGCCTCCACCTGGGCGAGCGAACAGGTTAATGAAAGGGTAGATACCTGCTAGCAGAGCGGCGGTAATTTTAGGCAGGTCAAACCAGTCAACATAGAACATCGCCAGCATAGAGACAACAGCCAGTTCTGTTCCAAAGGTGACTAGGTAAGCCCAGTCTAGGATGGCAACTTGTTTGAATTTATAGCGGTGTAGTTGAGGTACAGGTGCTTTTAGAATGTGGGCGTTGATCTGCCAAATTTTCCATATCTGAATGAAGTAGGTTGCCAATAAAGCAAGGTAGATTGCAAGGGTTGTCTCTATGGTAATCATGTTCATATTCTCAGGCGATAGCTTCCAAGTTAGGACAGCAAGCGCTAAGAAAAGCGGGATATTCATGATGATGTAGAGAATCAAGTCGCCTTTAGAGGTGACCTCCATCGCGCCTGATTTTTTAGGTTTGAAGTAAGTTGAACCTTTTGGTGTGTCGGTCACGTTAAAGAAATAGATTACCCCGTAAACCATTGCCGCGATACTGGCGAAAGTGATGGCATAGCGCCAACCATCTTGGTCGCCCATAGCAACCGCAATAAAAGGCAGAATGAATGCTGCACCTGCTGAACCAAAGTT
>JAADDM010000189.1 GCA_013153955.1 Gammaproteobacteria bacterium
TTGAGTGACGTTGACATTACGGATAACCTGTTAGACAGCACCGGCGGAGTAGTTTACGTCAGTGGAGACTTAAACGGAAACAATTTGTTGGATGTAGGCGAGACTTGGACATACACCGGTTATTATCTGTTGACCCAACAAGACATTGATTTAGGATGGGTTGAGAACCAAGCATTGGTACAAGCCGAAGATCCTCAAGGCAACACTTTGACGGACTTATCGGATGACGATGCCGACAACCAAAACGGCGTTGATGTAGAGGGTGACGGTGAGCCGGATGACGTTACGCATACAGATATACCGCAGTTGATAGACATTCAGTTGGAGAAAGAAGGCGTATTCAATGATGAGAACGGCGACGGTTTAGCACAGGTAGGTGAGACGATCAGTTACACCTTTACGGTTTACAATGAAGGTAACGTTACGGTTAACGATTTAATGATAACCGATTTATTAGCCGGAGTAGAAGTACGCGGCGTACCGGTAGTATTATTACCGGGCGACAATGACGACAGCACGTTTACCGCTACGTATACGCTTACCGAGTCGGATATAGATGCCGGTTTTGTATCGAATACGGCACGTATAGACGGAGTAACCTTAATAGGTGTTCCGGTCAGTGATTTATCGGATGATCCATCAGACAGCAGTAATATTGACAGTGAAGGCGACGGAGATCCGGATGATCCTACAGTAATTGAGACCTTAGGATTGATAATTACTGATATTATCACTCCGAATGACGACGGATTGAATGATTTCTGGAGTTTACAAGGCATTCAAAATTTCCCTCACAACAATGTTAAGATTTACAACAGATGGGGAAGTTTGGTTTACGAGCAAGACCATTACACGGGCGACTGGGATGGTTACAGCAACGGTAATATGGTTATGAATGACGGCGAGCGTTTACCTGTAGGCACGTACTATTATGTGATAGACTTAGGCGATGGACACGAGCCGTTTGTAGGCTATCTATATTTGAACAGATAAAAACAATAAATACTTATAAAGAGCCTTGCGGGCTTGTAAAGGAGTCCGCAAGTCTTTATACACAGAAAAAAATAAATAAATATGAGACGAATAGAATTAAGATATTTATTAACGATACTTACGATTGTATTGTTTAGTTCAGCGGCTATTTCCCAGCAGGATCCGATGTACACGCAATATATGTACAATACCTTATCGGTAAATCCGGGTTATGCCGGGAGTAGAGATGCCTTGAGTGTTACGGGTTTACTCAGAGAGCAATGGGTTGGTATAGACGGCGCACCGAGCACTCAGACCCTAACGGTTCACAGTCCTATATACAGTGACAATATGGGCTTAGGTTTATCGGTTATCAACGACGAGGTTGGTCCGATACATCAGACGATGTTATTTGCGGATTACAGTTACAGTATCCGCACGACTGACAATGCTAAATTAGCATTTGGTTTAAAAGCCGGGGTTAATATATTTCAGGCGGATTTATTGAGTTTACATCCCCAGCAAGGCGGAGATGCAGCTATATATAACATCAGCAATAAATTGTTACCCAATGTAGGAGTAGGATTATATTATTATTCTGACAAGGGATACGTAGGTTTATCAGCGCCGAAGTTATTGGAGCAAACGATAGACGAGTATGAGAGTTTGTTAGATGAATATAACAACAAGGAGCGCAGGCATTACTTTTTGATAGGCGGTTACGTATTTGATTTGAGTGACAATGTTAAGTTCAAGCCGAGTTTTTTGGTCAAGGCAGTAGTTGGCGCTCCGGTTTCGATAGATTTGTCGGCAAACTTTTTATTTAGAGATAAGTTAGGCATAGGTATTGCTCACCGTTTGGACGACAGTTTTTCGGGTTTATTGCAATATTATGTAACGCCACAATTTCGTATAGGCTATGCTTATGATTACACTACGAGTGAGTTACGTCATTACAACAGTGGTTCACACGAGTTGATGTTGGGTTATGATTTTATGTTTGTAGAAGACACGCGGATTCGTTCCCCGAGATTTTTTTAACCAAAAAACCGATTAAGAGATGAGAATACATACAAGAAATTTAATGCTGTTAATGATTTTCGGATTATTGACAATTACGAATGTTCAATCGCAGAGTTTACGGTTGAAGAAGGCAGACAAATACTTTCGAGAATTCAGTTATGACAAGGCGATAAAGGCTTATGAGAGTATAGATGACAAGAATGCCGGTATTTACCGGAATTTAGCGAAGAGTTATTTGATGTTGGGCAACACGGGCAAGGCAGAGGAGAATTATTCGAAGTTGATGAGTACCGGTAAATACAAGCCGAGTGATGTTTACGATTACGCTTCGGTTTTATTGATGAATAAGAAGTATGACGAGGCAGCGAATTGGATGCAGAAGTATTACAAATTAAATCCGAAAGACAGTCGAGCTCAAGCTTTTATGAAGAATCCTTTATATTATCGAGACTTATTAAAATCGGATTTAAACGTAAAGTTGGAGAATCAGCCGATAAACACGGAATATGAAGATTTTTCACCGGTTTATTATCGGGGCAATCAAGTTGTTTTTGCCAGCAGCCGTGGCGACAGTAAGTTTTTCAATCGCAAGTGGAACGGTAACCGTCAACCCTTTTTGGATTTATACAAGGCGGATTTAACCGACGGCAATACTTTGACCAACGTAACGAAGTTTGACGAGAATGTCAACAAGAAGTATCACGATGCACCTGCAACTTTTAACAAGGACGGCGACTATATGGTTGTCACTCGTAACGTTTACGACGAAGAGAAATTACCGGATAACAAATTGATGTTATACGAGTCGGAGTTACAGTATGATCAATATTGGAGTGAACCTGAGCCATTATCTTTCAACAGCAAGGAGTACAGTTGCGGACAAGCGAGTTTAACCCCTGACGGCAACACGATGTATTTTGCCAGTGATATGCCGGGCGGATTTGGCGGCACTGACATTTATAAGGTAGAGCGTCGAGGCGACGGCAGTTGGGGCAATCCTGTAAATTTAGGCAAGGACATCAACACCGAAGGCAATGAGATGTTTCCATATTTTGACGAGCAAGGCGGATACTTATTTTACAGTTCCAACGGTTTACCCGGTTTAGGCGGTTTGGATATATTTGTCAGTAAAGTAAGAAAAGGCGGCGGATATACCACCCCTTTGAATTTAGGCAGTCCCATAAACACCAACCGTGATGACTTTTCGTTTATATACAGAGAAGACGGCAGCGGATTTTTAAGCAGCAACAGAGAAGGCGGCAAGGGTGATGACGACATTTACGGTTTTAGGAATTTAAAAGGCTTCCAAGACAAGATAGAAGACTGTTCAATTAGCGGTACGATAAAGGATAAAAAGACAGAAGAGCCTTTGGATTTTGCCAGAGTAGTATTATACGATGCCAACAATAAGAAAATCGGTGAAGCAGAGACGGATGTCGACGGCAAATATGCCTTTCCGATAGACTGTGGCGATGCCTATAAGTTGAGAGTTTCCCGATACGGTTACCAACCGGGTTCGGCGGATATTGACACGAAAGAATTTGACACGCCCGACATTGTAAAAGACTTTGCATTATATCAACCCGACGAAGCCTATGCCGGAGGCGGACAAGGCAGCGGCAAAGGATTATGTTCACATAAAATATCTCCTTTGTATTACGATTTGGATAAATATTACATTCGTTACAACGACAAGGTAAAACTGGATGAAATCATCAAATTGATGAATGAATATCCTGAGATGGTATTGGAAGTAGCCTCACATACCGACAGCAGAGCCAGCAAAGCATATAACGTCACCTTATCGAAAAACCGTACGAATTCGGTAGTTCAATATTTGGTTGATCACGGCATCAACCGCGATCGTATCGTAGCGAAATGGTTCGGCGAAATCTATCCGGTTAACGGCTGTGTAGACGGCGTACCTTGTAGCGAAGAAGAACACCAACAAAACCGTAGAACGGAATTCAGAATATTGAATTGTGTG
>JAADDM010000273.1 GCA_013153955.1 Gammaproteobacteria bacterium
CTGACGACCAGTGCCCAACAACCCCTGTTGGCGCCCCTGTTAATAGCCATGGCTGCGAACCGGTTTTGGCCGTCCTAACAAACATTGTATTTGACTCAAATTCTCATGCGATCAGAGCTGACCAAGTCAGCATTCTAAAGCATGATGCAGGGACCTTAAGCGATCTAAAAGACGGACAAATTGTACTCATTACAGGCCATACCGATTACCAAGGATCCCAAGCTATGAACGAACGTCTTTCATGGCGACGCGCCAACAGCACAAAATCATTTATCGTAAAAGAGCTGGAGCACAGTGCAGAGCGGGTATATATCATCGGAAAAGGTGAACTTGAACCGATCGCAGACAATAAGACAGCAGAGGGGCGTCAGCAAAACAGACGCATTGAACTAAAAGTCATCGCCCAAGAGGCTCTGCCTGCCGGTGCTGTTTTAGTTATGCCAGCCAAAATGGCCACCCCTTAGCACAGAGCTCAGAAAGACCGATCTAAAGTTGCTTTTTTTAAAGTCGCATTAAACTTAATCGCAACACGGCTTTAAACATCGGCTACACTAATTCTATGAACTTCCGCTTAGCCTTTAGTACCGTTGCACTGATCTTAACCAGCCTACTCAGTCTGGCTTGGGTCACGGCGGGAGATGCCCCCCGAATTGTCACCAAGGCAGAAGTGCAGAATGCGATCAAACACCACGGCGTGTTTGCTGGTAGGCGCTTGGAAGCATGGCAAAAACTAGTGGAGGATAACATGAGTGCTTCGGAGGCAACCAAGCTTCGAAATGTGAATGATTTCTTCAATGAAGTACGCTTTGTTTCAGACAAAATTCACTGGAAGAAAAAAGACTACTGGGCCACTCCAATCGAATTTCTCTCGACTGACGGCGGGGACTGTGAAGACTTTACGATCGCAAAATACTTCACGCTCAAAGCCCTTGGCGTGCCCGAAAAAAAGCTCTACCTTACATACGTTAAAGCCATTCGTTTAAATCAAGCACACATGGTACTCACCTATTTCAAACGCCCTAAATCTATTCCGTTGGTTCTAGATAATATCAACAAGCGCATTCTTAAAGCCGTTAAGCGCAAAGATCTAGTGCCTATTTACAGTTTTAATGGTGACGGCCTCTGGCTTGCAAAACAGCGTGGTAAAGGCAAATCCGTTAAAGGCGGTACAACTAAATTAAAAGCTTGGAACAGCCTCCTAAAACGGCTGTAATCCGCGTCAAAATCCACCCCCAAATTTGTTACATCAGCGCCAACAAAGGCCGATCAGAAAGGATCAACATTATGAGTCTAAATAAACAGATGATCATCTTCATCGCCTCCCTACTGTTCATCGTATTGGTAGGCACTTTTATCTCAAACATTCATAACACAAAAGTATTTCTGCAAGAGCAGCTCAGTTCGCACGCGCAAGATACAGCAACCTCTCTCGGGCTCTCTCTTAGCTCTGTAGAAGACCCAGAGGACCTCTCTAGCATGGAGGCGATGATTAATGCCGTATTTGACCGAGGCTACTACGCCAGCATTCGTTTAATCGATGTGGAGGACAACCTACTCTACCTTAGAGAAAACACACCCGAGATGGAGGATGTTCCCAGCTGGTTCATCAATCAACTTAAGCTAACCGCCCCTTCTGCTCAAGCCTTGGTTCAATCAGGCTGGTCTCCTATCGGCACATTAACCGTTACCAGTCACGTTGGATTTGCCTACATTCAACTTTGGAATGCCGCCATTGACCTGCTTACTTGGTTCTTTCTTGCTGCATTCATCTCTATTATTATCATAATTTATGCCCTTCGCTTTCTACTTAAGCCCTTAAAGAAAATGGAAGCCCAAGCCCAAGCGATTGTGAATAAAGAGTATATTATTCAGGAAGAGCTCCCGACAACTACAGAGTTTCGACAGGTTGTTGAAGCCATGAATGCGATGGTAAAAAAACTGAAAACCGTTTTTGAGAGAGATGCCAATACGGCTGAAAAGCTCCAGAAAATGGCTTATCAAGACTCAGTGACAGAGCTGAGTAATCGCCGCCATTTTGAGATGATTATAGACACCCTGCTCGACCCTAACGAAGAGACCTGTGCAGGCACAATCTGCTTACTCCGAGTGCAAGATTTAAAAGAGTTAAATGACCAATACGGCTATTTAACAGGAGATAAATTAATGAAGTCCTTGGCAGAGTGCATGCAGGAAAATCTTCATCATCATAACGGCATATTTGCCCGCCTCAATGGTACAGAACTGGTCGCAGTTTTGCCAGCCACAAATGCCAGTCAAATTTCTCCGCAAGCGACCGCCATCGCCGAAAGCATGACCCCTATTTTGACCCAGATTTCAGCCGAAGAGGCTCCGACAAGCCTATCTATTGCCTATATACACTACCAACCGGGACAGAGCCGAGGGGCGCTCATGGGCAGCCTTGATTTTGCCATTGAACAAGCAAACAAACAGGGCAAAAACTGCGCCTTCTACTATAGCAAGGGCGAAGCCCAACAAGTTGAAAGCACCACTTGGGAACAGACGTTAAACCAAGCGATTGATGAGAAGCGATTCATCCTCTTTCAGCAAAGTGCTTACAACCAAGAGCGCAAAGTTCACGATCAAGAGATGCTGATTCGGATGCAGGATTTTGATGGTACGATTCGATCAGCAGGCTATTTTATGCCAGCGGTTGAACAGCTTCATAAAACGGCGGAAATAGACCAACTTGTGATTAATTTAGCTTTACAGCACCTCAAAACAGACAATAACAGTACACTTTATGCGATTAACTTATCCAAGTCTGCTTTAAGCAATGAGCCCTTTAATGCTTGGTTAATCACCACCATAAAATCATTGGATACGCTCGCCTCTCGACTCTCTTTTGAAATGCCTGAACGCTTGATTAACGAGCAAAAAGCCACCGCATGGCCGTTTATTACCGCCCTTAAAACGACCGGCGTGCGATTTGGAATTGATCATTTTGGCAGCCATTTAACCAACATGAGCTACCTACAAAACCTTCGTCCTGATTACGTTAAACTGGATGCCTCTTTCAGTAAGGCAATCGAATCAGATGAACAGACCCGGAGCTATGTCTCTAGCTTATGTGAACTAGCCGAGAGCCTAGACATTCAAGTCATTGCCATGTCGATCGAAAATGAGGCGCAACAAAAAGCCTTTTCAGAGCTCGGTGTAGACTACTTTCAAGGCTACTATTATGGTGCACCTACCGCTTTAAATAAGGCATAGTACCCGCCGCTGTCTTAATTCCCCTTACTACAAGGGTACTTTTAAAGACTTAATATAAATAAAGAGTGCTAGAATTACGCTCACCCCTAACTTATTTAATGATTGGTAACTATGTCCGAAACGCCTTTAAACTCTACCCCTAAGCCAGAAACACCCGAGCCAAATGAGCCGGTTGTGGCGGCTATAGAGACCTCATCCCCTCCCCCTGATGAGCCGACTGAAGCGCAGACTAGCAACACCCATGTAGAATTAAACAGCCCTTTACTGGACTGTTTGGTGATCTATACCAAGCTCAATAGACAGCCCTTTTCAAAAGAGTCGCTTATTGCAGGCCTGCCAATAGATAAAGACCTAGTCTCTCCCGAAATCTTTATTCGAGCAGCAGAGCACGCAAATTTAGTCGCGACCTTTAAGGAGCGTCACCTAGACGACATATCCAACTTAGTGCTGCCTTGTATCCTCACCCTTAAAAATAATCAGGCCTGCATTCTTGAGCATATTGACTATGACAATAGACAGGCACGTATCATTACCCCTGAAGCGGAAGAGGGCACGCTCACCGTCGAACTAGATAAACTTGAGCAGGACTATACTGGGTTTGCCATCTACCTGACCACCAAAGTCAACCACAGCGCCAAAAAAGAAAACTTAATTGGCTTTGAAGAGGGCCACTGGTTCTGGAGTACCTTATGGTCCTCAAGAGCCATTTATCGCGATGTACTCATCGCATCGGTAG
>JAADDM010000118.1 GCA_013153955.1 Gammaproteobacteria bacterium
ACCACCTTTTTCATCGCGCTTCCTCCCCGTCCTGAAAGGGCCTTTCACCCCCCCTTTTCTTATTTTACCCACCTGCTTTGGAACGATCACCAGCCCCCCAAACCCTTGACATTCGTGTAGCTCTGAGTTATCCTTGTATGCAGGATAGTCTTCCAAGGAGTAAAGAAGTGAACAAGAAAATTATAATGTCCATAATTCTAGCTTCGTTGTTATTCACCAGCAAACTAATAAGTTCGTGCTCGCAGCCGCCTACTTCAAGTGAAACTCCTGATACAAGTGCTACTGAAGTTCCCTGTTTCAACAAGAAAGAAACCTTTACATCACCCAAGCGAGATGTTTTTGTTTTATTTAATACATCGCAGTATTATTTAGAAATACTGAATCCTAATAGCAAGAGTAACCTAAGCTTAATCGAGGGGTACTTAATAAAAACGATAGAACAAGCCTTAGAAGCTAAACTTAATGAAAGTCGTTGGTCCATCCTTCTGTTTGGTCAATATAGCTGCTCTCTCGAACCATTCACTCTAGGTTCGCCCCCAATTACTCCTGTCGAAACCTTATGTACAGGATTACCAGCCCTACAAGAACAGCAATGCCTCGAAAGCTGGCAAAAGAAAGCAACTATGCTCGACTATCTGTGCACGAAGAACAACATTCAAGGTGCAGAAGAGTATATTAGGGCGCAATTGAACAAATGTGAGGCGTCAACAGGAAGAGACTTCGAGGAAACCCTGGACATCTTGGCAAGATACCTGAGAAAGTCCAACGAAGCAGATATTTATATCGTTATCTTTTCAGATTTCCTCTGGAAGTTACCAGATAAAAGTAGCTTCTACATTCCTCAAGAACCCCGAGGGAAGCATGTTGTATACGAAGTAATCCCAAAAGACGAAAAGCGTTTTTGGGATTGGGCAGATCAATGGTGCAAGTTCTTTATCCAAAGAGGTGCAGATCGGTGCGAACCAATTCCAAACTTGTCTTGGCTTTTTAAATAAGACAAAGGAACTAACTGCGTAAAAGCAGATAAGGAGGGTAGTAAGCATGAAGAAAATTAAAGCCTTTGCTGTATACATGTTAAAAATTATACTAGTTACTATTCTTATAGTTTTAGCTACTTCTACTAATTGCAACCTCTTTGTAGAGAAGATAAATTTGCACTGTACCCAAATACGCGATTTCATTTTTAATAACTGGTATGGACTATTGGTGTTGGCTATTCTTGTTTACAACTTTATTTTTGGTTCAACGATTTTCCATAAAGCAGTTGAAACGTGTCATGAAATTTTTGATATGATCTTTGAGAAATTAAAGGAGGGCTTTAGGTCAACAAGTAGCAACAATCTGAATCAAAAGTATGCGCTTCTTCAGCTAATTGAAGAACTTCAGAGATATTTAGCCCAACGTTCCAATAATATCAAAGCCGCAATCAACCATATTCTTGATGAAATTTCATTAACCAAACCTAGTGATAATAAAAAACAACTATTCTCTTATATTGTTGGAGTGGTAATAGCATTTGTTTTTTGGGTTATTTTTGTAATAACAGATTTGGTTCAATTAATTGACAGTATGCGTTATATTCTAGGAGCACAGTTTGATCAAACACTTAATGTTATATTTGCAAAAATGGGGCTTCCTGAAGTAAATTGGGATACATTAGGATTTCTAACCATAGTTGTCATGGCTAGCATCACAATTTTTGTTTTATCCATAGTTTTAGGTGAGTTGTTTGACTTTACTCATTTGTGGGCATGGACTCGTTATCTAAGAAAAGAAAGAAAAAATGAGGAGAGCAAGTCTCAAAGTAAGTTGCTCAAAGCTCTGCCTTTTGTTGTTAGTATTTCGTTAATTTTTGTCATAGTAGCAGCAGTTTTTATAACTATGGCTCGCTCTTATGCTTTATATCAAGATATGCAAAATAAAGGTATCCTTAGTAGAGCTGCTTCTTTTGCTGTAGTAGCATACGCAGTAATTCCAATAGGTGCTTATATTGTTACAGCTTTACTATTTCCAAGTGTATACATTTTCCATATTGCTGTTTTATTAATACTGTCAGTTATTTTGGTTATTTCTGAAATTTTGCGAGGAGTTATCCATCTTTTTGCTAACCTTTTAGAGACCTTCGAGAATAACGAAAAAATTGTGAATAGCATTATACTTTCTCTTTTTGCTATAGGCTTCTTTGTTTTATTTATACCTATAACATTCTCTCTTTCTCTTCTTTGTCAGTTCCTAAGTGCTTTGATGGGCAAACCCAAAATTATTGACTGAAAACTGTGTTTAGAGTTTCTATGGAAACTTTTTACCACTAAGCTAACTCTCCCCACTCGTTGCACTCACTGGAACCGCAAGGGCTCGCGGTGAAGCGCGACACTTTCCACCAGGCCGATGGCGAGTAGTGTGGCCATAAGGGAACTGCCGCCATAGGTGATGAAGGGCAATGGCAGGCCGGTCACCGGGATAAGGTTCAGGTTCATCGCGATGTTGACCACCATGTGGAAGGACAACATCGCGGCCACGCCGGTGGCAATCAGCGCGCCGGCCGTGTCATAAGCCAGCTGCGCGATGCGCACGCACCGCCAGATGACCAGAATGAGCAGCAGGATGGTCAGGGTCGCGCCCACAAAACCGAATTCGTGTGCGATGACCGAAAAGATGAAGTCCGTATGCCGCACCTTGAGGAAGCGGTACTGCACCTGGGGCCCGCGACCATACCCCTGGCCGAGCCACCCGCCACTCCCAATGCTGATAAGGGCTTGTTGCACGTTATAAATCGCGCCATGCCGCGCCTCTTCCTGCGGAAAAAGAAAGTTCAAGATGCGCGCTTTTTGATAGGGTTCGAGAAAGGGGAACCCCACAATGGCCGCGAGCATGCCGATACCCACGAAGGTCGCGACATATTTCCAGGGCAAACCCGCGACCCAGAGCATGACAAACCAAATCACCAACAACGTGATGGACGTACTCAAATCGGGCTGGAGCAGCACCCATACGGTGAGGAAGAGGGTCTGAGCCGCGCTCGCGAGCACCCATCGCCACTGGTGCAACTGCTCCTGTCGCTTGGAAAGGAACGAAGCCTGGCTTAGGATGAGTACCAGCTTCGCGAACTCCGAGGGCTGGATTTTGACAGGGCCCACGGTGAACCAGCGCGCGGAACCGAACAGCGCGGTCCCCACCAGATTGAGCGCAATCAGCGTGATGACGGTGATGATGTAGAAATATTTGCTCAGCGTAAGCCAATAGTGATAATCGACCACCGCGACGATGGCCATGAGCACAAAGCCCACACTCGCGAAGAGCAGCTGCCGGGAGGGCAACTGGGCCAAAGTCTGGTTCCCTGCGATGGCCGAGCGGATCATCGCGACGCCGAAAATAACCAGGCCCGCGACCAGCGCGAGCAGCCAGTAATCCAGGTTTTCCCATGGGATGCGCCGCCGCAACATACGGCCTCCTTTGCCGGCATGGGTGCAGGCAAATCTCGAAGAAGCCCATGCCGCGGGTGGCTGAAGCCGCCCGCCCTCGCCGCCGCGCGTTGGGCTGAACTATCCGCGCGCAATTTTATACTAGCCGCGGCGGGGAGGCGGTGCTCAAGGCGCGTCGTGCCTGGCTCAACCGCGACAGCGCCCTGCGCCTCCCCCTCGCCCCTTGACCGTTCTACAACCTTTGCGTGCACCCGCCGGCATTGTACCATTTCCTGCCCAAAGATACGTCCGAAGGCTGCGAATGGCTTGGTCGGTCCACAAGCCATTCTAGCAGGTTAGTTTATCATCTGTGACGGCTTGCACCGCGCGGCGGTGGTAAAATGGTGAACGTGGCAGGACCCTGTCCGGCCACCTTGGTCCTATCCTTCAGGAGGTGTTCTATGCGCGACTTCCTCTTCCGTGGTTCGTTGGCCCAACTGGACCCGGACTTGTACGATCTCACCCAAATCGAGGCCGAAC
>JAADDM010000308.1 GCA_013153955.1 Gammaproteobacteria bacterium
TCAGCGTCGGTTAAGCCTGTTTTGAACTTAAAGTTTGACCAGGTAAGCACCGATTTTTTACCCGTTATATGGTTCACCATCTCCATCTTATCGGCACGCCAATATTGACCAAGGTACTGTTGGTAACCGCTAAAGATGAGGGTTTTTAGGTGGGCATTTTTTCGGTCATAAAACTCAATTTTAAAAGGGCGATACGCCTCGGTATCTAACCAAGCAATTTGACGGGTATAGCCTGAAAACTCATCTTTTGGAAAGCGTTCTACGACAAAGCAGGTTTGTGCTGTGCCGCAGGCTTCCTCTCTTAGGTATTTATAGCGGTATTTATCAACCTCTTGTGAGCTCATGTCTTCATAAGCGAACTCACTGCCCATAAAAGGCCCTGATTTATTGCGTGAGCTGATGCGTTTTACGCGCTTTAAAGCGGGTAAGTACAGCCATTGATCATCTGCACCTTCAGTGTGACTAAAGGTGAGAAAGGCGGTGCCTCTAATGTCTCTGGGTTTGTCAAAAATAGTCAGGCCTTTATCACCATCCCCCGCCACTTCTAGCGTTTTAACCCGAATTTCTCGACTGCTGGTATCGCCCTGTTTATTAAACAGCTCCATGCGCATATTGGCGGTATTGTCCTGCCAGCCATTATCCCGTTTGTCGGCTTCAATGGCGATGGCTAGGCCTCGTTCTGCAGGGGTTTGTGCACTGACGTTAATAGACGCAAGGGATAAGCCTAGGCTTAATAGGCTGGCCGTGATGAGCTGTGTGGCAAAGCGGCTTTTAATGTGTGTTGCTGAGAGAGGGGTCATAGTGGCATCCTTTGAGCAAAAATAAGGGGGATAATGAATTTTATAATTAAATGTTCTAATCATAGCAGTTAGCCTATCTTGGACTGGTTAGGGTATGGCATTAAACTTTAAGAGAGCAGATTCACCAGTGCAAAACCAATCCATAGGGTGAGTAACGTTAAAAATCCAAATACAAAACTTTGCATGCGAGGCATAATGGCATTACTGGTTACATGAATATAGGCGTGCAGTATGCGACTTATCACAAAAACCCACGCGCCAAGGGTAAAAAATAGGCTGTTCTGTTCGGTGATAAATAGCAGGCTAATCAGTAGATAGAACAGAACGGGTAGTTCAAACTGATTCTGATAGTTATCGCCATAAGCGAGCATAGTTTCAGGGGATTTGCCGCGGTTGTGTTTAAAGTAGCTAAGGGCAACCTTGCCCTGTTTAACCGCTGTAAAACGTGCCTTAAAAGCCAGTAACCCAATCACAAAGGTGAGGGCAATTTGAGCCAAAAGCGGGAGGAGTAACGCTTTGTCTAGATTATCCATTTACTTTACGCCTATTCATACTTTTCATTAAAGCTTACCCTGTTAAGGCAGCTCAACAGATTGAGTTGAGGGTGCTATGTTGTGGTTGTCTGTTGAGTGGGTAACCTCTGTAGGGGTGCTTTTATTACCGTTGTCTTCATCTTCGTCCTCATCTTTATCGACCATCAGCAGTAAAGCAGGTAGAAATAGGAAGTCTAAGACTAAGGCCGAAGCGATGGTAATCGCCATTAAAATGCCTGTTTGCTGGTTCACTAAAAAGGCGGACTGAGACAGCAATGCGAAGCCGACAACCAGCACAATGGTGGTGACCCAAAGCGCATGACCCACGGTTGAGAAGGCGTAGCGAATGGCTTCTGGGGTGCGCAGTTTCATCTCACGTCGGGCACGTACATATTTACTTAAAAAGTGAACGGTGTCATCCACGACCACACCGATCGAGATGGCAAAGACAATGGAAGCGGCCATGCCTAATACACCGTAGGTCAATGCCCAAATGCCCATGGCCATAATCGCTGGCGTTAGGTTGGGAACAAGGCTGAGCATCCCGAGTTTAAAACTTTTGAGGGCAAACAGCAGGATAAGTGAGATAAGTACCAGTGCAATGGCCGAACCGCCCATCATCTGTTCGATATTACGCATGGTAATGTTGGAGAACATAATGCCGGTGCTGGTACCTTGTGCATGCATGATGGGAGGCGTATTGTCCACTAGCCACTGCTCGGCACGTTGGTTGAAATCAATCAGCTCTGTGGTGGATAAATTGCCTAGGGTGACGGCAATTTTGGTGGCCGATTTATCAACGTTAATCTGGTTGTTTAGATCCAGTCCGTAGGGCAAGGACATCTCGTATAACAGTAGATATTGTGCAGCGAGCTCTTGCTCGTCGGGCATTTTATACCAAGCGTCGTCGTCCCCATGTAGGTTCTTATTGAGACGTTTTAGCGTGTCGCTAAGGGTATTAACATGCACCACTTCAGGTTGCTGAAGTAGCCAGTCTTGAAACAGGGCAATATTCGATAGAAATTTGGGGTTATTAATGCCTTGAGATTCGCCCGATTGAATCGAATAGAAGGCCATGTTAATGCCTGTTAGGTTGTCTATGATGTAGTCAGAATCGGCTCTAAACTCAATGGATTCATCGAAATACTCAATAAAGTTATCATCAATGACCATTTTAGGAATCATCGCCGCAAAGAAGATTAGGGCGATCATACTGCCCCAAAATAGCTTCTTCTGCTGCACAATGACAAAGTCTGCAAAGCGGGTCATGGTGTCTTTGTGATCAGGATCAAGGTTGGCTTTTACCTTGAGGGGCATCGCAGCCATCCAAGCGGGTAAAAAGACCACTGAAAATAGGAAGGCAAAGCCTACGCCCATTGCTGTAATGTTACCCAAATCGTGGAAGGGAGGCGCATCACTGGAGTTCATGGCTAAGAACCCAATGGCGGTGGTTAAACTGGTTAAGAAAATAGGCCCAATATTGATGCGTAAACTTTCAACAATCGCCTCATTTTTGGCCATACCTCGTTTCATCAACGCCAGCATGGAGATTAAAAAATGGACGCTGTCTGCTACGGCTAAGGTCATGATAATGGTAGGCGCTGAAGCGGACGGTGGAGTAAGAGCAATACCAAACCAACCCGCCATGCCCATCGCTGTGGCAATGGAGAAGCCAATCACAAAGATAATGCCGACAAGAGATGAGAGCGATCTGAGCAGCAGAAACAGCATGATGAAGATGAATAGATACATCATGGGAATCAGGGTTTGCATATCCAACATGCTGGCCTCATTAAAGGCGTTGTTGAGGAAGGTGATGCCGCTTAGGTGGACTTCAAATTGAGGGTATTTGTCCTGAAATTCCGCTACTAGTTGACGCGTAAAGGCGACTGCTTCAGGGGTCTCGGTCTGATTTTTTTGTGAAAACTGGTTAATGACATTAATGCCTGCCACACTGCCGGAGTCATTGATTAAAGAGTGCACTAAGCGCGGCTCTGACAGGGCAATCTGGCGAATGCGGGTGAGGTCTGATGGAGAGAGGGTTTCCGCTTTATAGACTAAGTCTTCAACGATTAAGTCATCGTCTTCAGCATAGGTGTGCTGGTAGTTACTGATGGAGTCAACTCGGCTTGAGTAGGGGATCTGCCAGGCCTGCTTAGTTAACCACTCAATCCCTGCTAAGTTCTCGACGGTAAATAAATCGCCATTTTTAGGGGTCAACGAGATGAGGATATTATCCTCTTTATTATAAGTGTTCTGTAGGGCTTCAAAGGCCAATAACTCGGGGTTATCGTCGCTGAAAAAGACACGGTAATCGGTATCAAAGGTAAGGTGTTTACCCCCGGTGGCAATCATGATTGCGGCGGCAAAGGAGAATAGAATCACCCACCAGCGGTGTTTGATTAGAGTAAGCGCATAAGATTGTGTCAGAGAGAGAGGCATGGCAGTTTCCAATAGGGTAAAGAGACTTTTAGCGGTGTATTTACTTGTACAAAGGTCTCAGAGAGCATAAAGCTTAACCCTCTATTCTACGGAAACGCTAACAGATTGAAACGGCTGATTTTTAAACACATTGTTTCATTAGTGAAACAATG
>JAADDM010000024.1 GCA_013153955.1 Gammaproteobacteria bacterium
TGGGCTTCGTTCTCGATAGACATGGCGATGACTTTAATGTCTAAGCTATCAGTGAGTTCGCATAAGCTTGATACATAGCTACGCGTTTGTTCATCCGCTTCAATAGCTTTACTAAAAGAGGCGTCTAATTTAACGTAATCAGGTCGTAGGTTTTGCAGATAACTCATGTTGGTTAAATGACTGCCAAAGTGATCTATTCCAAAGCGTACGCCAGTTGTTCTTAGAGTGTTAATAAATGGCCAGGCAGTTGCCTTTTCATCATGGATGAGTTTTTCAGGCATCTCAAAAGAGAGCTGCTCGGCAAGGCTGCCTAGCGACTTGATAGTTGAGATTAACCACGCATTGAATGCTTGGTTGGTTAAAGCTGTTTTTGACAAGTTGATGGCGTACAGGTTTTTATTAACATCTGTTTTTAAGTGCTGTACCGCTAAGTTAATCACAAGCTGGTCAATCTCAGCGGTTTTGTGAAGCTGTTCAACGGCAGGCATAAAGTAGCCTGCTGATCGAATGGTGCCATCAAAATCTTGCATTCTGATTAAGATTTCCTGGTCATGAATTTTACGCTCTTGGTTATAGGCGCTCTGCTGGAATAGGATAAAGCGCTTCTCTTCAATCGCTTGATTTAGTGTCTGCTCCCATGCCGTATTTTGAACCTGTTGTTCCTCTCCTTTGCTGTAGTAGAATGCGCAGTTTTTACCTTGCTTATTCGCTTGCTCAATCGCAAAATCAAGATTCCCCATGAGTGCACCACGGCTCTGTCCTGGCTGGTAGTGAATGTAGGCAATAGAAAGGCTTGTTGGCGCGTTATCGGCAGAAATTTCCTCCAGAATGGTCAGCATGCTGTCTGCGATGGCAGTGGCTTGAGGGTTTATCTGGGTTGCATTCATTGCAGGAAGTACGGCAACTAACTCAGTGCCGTTTAGGCGAGCAAACACGCCATTGTTATGGTGTAGGTTTGTTTGCATACTATCAGCCAGTGATTTCATTAACTTATCACCGGTTAAGTAGCCATATTGGTCATTCAGTTCTTTTAAGTCCTGAACACGTAGTAGGCAGATGGTCCCAGCACAGGTCTCCTCATTAGGGTCGAGGAGAGTGTCAATAATCATCTCAAAGTGTCGACGGTTACTCAGCTCTGTCACAGAGTCTTGATAAGCCATTTTTTGGAGTTTCTCAGCAGAGTTTGCATCTCGTTCAAAGACGGTTTTAAGTTTTTTTACCATCGCGTTCATTGCTTCAACAACTTGACGAAACTCTGTAGTTGTCGGGAGCTCTTCCTGAATGATGTACTCTTTTTTGACAATGGCTTGTGCTTGCGCCTCCATTTTCTTTAGGGGCTTAAGCATGAAGCGAAGGGCGTAAATAATGATGATAAAGGAGACCAATGCAGCAAGTGAGAACCAGATAAGCAGGTCGGTGGCTGCGTTCCAAAGTTGAATATAAGCATACCCAACATGACTGGTAACGGTAAGCGTCCCAATAGGAGACCAGCCTGATTGAACCAGTGCCTGTGCAGAGGGGGCGGTTAACTTAAGTTGATTAATAAACCAAGTAGGTACGTCATCCATCTCCTGAGTGTTCTTGCGAAGGTAGAGCGGGGTATCTTCAACATCAATTAGGCTAATGCTTTCATAGTAGCCTCTGTCAAATACGGCGTTAATCATCGTCTCCATACTAGAGAGGTCTTCAGGGTCTTCAATAGAGCTGAGCGAGAGCCCTAGTGAGGTGGCAGTATCCTGAGCATGAGAGCTTAACTGCTCTTGCAGAAACACTTTTGTATTATGGATGTTTGATAAAAAGGTTCCCGCAAGTAATATCAATAGCAGGGACGCTATAAAAATTATCATCTGTTTATTTAGACTCATGGTTTGGATCCTTTCTGGCAGGGTTTCTGCCGACTATGATGTATCAAATTATGGGTAAATATTTTTTGGATTACAGTCTTTTTAATAGACCGTTCCATGCTTTCAGTTTAGAGGTGCCACCCTTAACGGATTTTCCCTTACCTCGCTGTTTTGCGAGCCAGAGTCCATCACCATTAAAACTGTAAATAGGCACAAGATCTTTACGCTTGACGGCCTTAAGAATGCGTTTGTTTAGGTTGTCTAGAACTAAAGGGATAGATTTTGGTCGTTTAAAATAAGTGAGTACCATGTGTGCTTGGTTTAAGCGGATGGCTTTTACATAAGTAAGGTAGAGTTTTTTCTCAGGTACACCAAGTGCTTTTAGGGTGAAGTACTTTGCAATGGTGAAATCTTCACAGTCTCCTCCATCCGTGGATAAGAACTCAATTGGGGTGGCCCAGTAATCTTTCTTCTTCCAGTGAATTTTATCAGAGATAAATCGCACCTCATTAAAAAAGTCATTCACATTACGAAGCTTGTTCTCTTCGGATTCATTGATGTTATCGTTCACGAGTTTTTGCCAGGCCTCTAAACGCCTCCCTGCTAATAAGCCATGCTTTTTTATCGCAGTATTAATCTCCGCTTGGGATACGATACGCGGCGCTTCACCTGCCGTTACCCAGGCTAATCCTAGGAGGCTGATTAAGGTAAATGCAAATGCGCTAAGGCCTAAGTGAAAATTCATAGAATTAGTGTAGCCTATGTTTGAAGCCGTGTTGTGACTAAGTTGAACACGGCTTCAAAAAATGGATTTACACAAGAGATGGGTTGGCTATGGGGGAACGACTATTTAAGCGCCATCTTTGCGGGCATGGTTAACACTGCCCCCTCTGGAAGCTCATCCAGAGAGATGATTTTTAGCTCAATACGACGGTTTTTCTGGCGGCCTTCAGCAGTTGTATTGTCCGCAATCGGTTCCAGTTCGCCTTTGCCGGTGATGTAGACGCGATCTGCACTGTGACCTAGTTCAGCAATGATAAAGTCCTTCGTGCTATTTGCTCTACGCCATGAAAGACGCTCATTCATTGAACGACTGCCTTGATAGTCGGTATGGCCTGTAATCAGGACGATTTGCCCCTCTTTTAGGTCGCTTAATGTGCCTGCATCATGTTTTAGAATAGGCTCTTGATCAGCTCTTACCGCGTGAGAGTTTGAATCAAACACAATATTGGTTAAGACGGCGATAACGGGTTGGCAACCATGTGTATTGACGGTCGCTCCTAGCGGAGTGGTTGGGCACTGGTCATCGACATCGTTAATGCCATCTTTATCATGGTCACCAATGGTCTTACAGCCGACTTCATCTACTGTTGTGTTCGGTGGAGTGCCTGGACACTGATCCTTGCTGTCATAGATGCCATCACCATCTTCATCGCCTTCACAGCCAAATACATTGACCTTCACGCCGGGTGCGCTATCCGGGCATTGGTCGAGTCGATCAAAAACCCCATCAGAATCGGAGTCTAGCTCACAGCCGTACGCGTCTACTGGTGCTCCGGGAAGGGTATTGGGACAGTGATCTAATTTATCTTGAACCCCGTCTTCATCTAAATCTTTATAAAAAGTACTGACAATCTTTGCATCGTGACTGGTGATACTTTTAATGGCATATAAATTATTTGGGTCAGTTTCTTCAGCGTGAGCGGTCAGTGCCATGCTGGTAAACAATGAGAGTAGCATTGTGGGAAGAAGTGCTTTGATATTTTTCATAAAAGGCTCTTTTTGGGTCTTTGGATGCAAGACCTTATGATTTAGGCGGATTATATTTAATCCCGCCATCATACTTTTTTTTTGGCAAGAATGGTAGGTAGTTTTATGTAATCTCAGTTTTTAAGTCTCTGTTTTTGTTTGATTCATTCACAAGATACACGCAAGTTTATAGCGCTGAGAGTAGGGCTTTGATAAGCGCTTTGTCACCTAATATAACGGGGTTGCCAAGCATGCTGCCGCTTCTGCAGTTATCTAAAACAGGCTGTAAGTTATCTGTTGATAGACCGTATTCTGATAGCCCTTGAG
>JAADDM010000249.1 GCA_013153955.1 Gammaproteobacteria bacterium
CACGATCCATGTTAGCAGTCTCTTTATCCATCTTGTTAACCGCAATGACAATGCCCACGCCAGATGCTTTCGCATGCTGAATCGCTTCTTTAGTCTGAGGCATGACCCCATCATCTGCTGCCACCACAATGACGATAACATCAGTGATTTTTGCACCACGTGCACGCATGGCTGTAAAGGCCGCGTGACCCGGCGTATCAATAAAAGTCACGCCCCCCGTAGCCGTGTCAACATGGTAAGCACCAATGTGCTGCGTGATACCACCTGCTTCACCGTTTGCTACTTTAGCTTTACGAATGTAATCCAGTAGAGAGGTCTTACCATGATCAACGTGACCCATGATGGTAACAACAGGAGAGCGCGTAACCGTTGCTCCGTGATACTCTTGGTTAACGACTTCGTCTTCAACCGTCACTTCGGTAAAAGCAAACGCTTTATGACCCATCTCTTCAACAATCAACATCGCTGTCTCTTGATCTAGAACCTGGTTAATAGTCGCCATGGTGCCTAGCTCCATCATCATAAACTTGATGACTTCACCGGTTTTAATCGACATTTTTTCAGCAAGTGAAGAGAGAGAGATACTTTCAGGTACCTTAACTTCTCTTACAATCACTTCAGTTGGTTGCTGGAACCCGTGTTCATTATCCATCTGCAATGGCGCACGTTGAGCATTACGACCACCTCTACGACCACCACGCTGTGGGCGACGGTTATTGCCTCCGCCACCCGGTCCACCGCGACCACCACGGCCCGGCGCACCACGATTATTTGCACCCGGCTTGTTGCCACCGTTTCTTGCACCATCGTTACCTGACTTAGAGTCACGCGCCGTTTGTTGCTTTTGATCTTTAGATTTTTTGTCTGTTTTAGAGTGATCCACTTTAGCCGCAGGCGGTGCTGCTTGAACAACCACAGGTCTTGAAGGCATTCTCACAGGCTTATTCGCCTTTTTAGCTTCCGCTGCTTTTGGCTTAGTCGCTTCTGGCTTTGTCTCTACTTTTGTTTCAACTGCTTTTTCAGCAGGCTTATTAACAGTTGTTTCGACGTTTGCTTCTACGACAGGTGCTGCAACTTCTTCTACAGGGGGTTCTACTGTCTCTTCTTTTTTAACGTAGGTACGCTTCTTACGCACTTCCACCTTAACACTGCGTTTATCTCTACCTGCACCTGTTGAAAGGCTCATTTTTTGAGTACGACGAAGTGTGACTTTTTTAGGGGCGTCACCTGACTCACCGTGTAAGCTTTTTAGGTGGCCTAATAACTTAACCTTCTCGTCATCACTGATTGAACCACCTGACTTTTTGCCTTTAATACCGGCTTCAGATAACTGTGAAATCAGCTTATCTTCTGTTAGGTTTAATGTTTTTGAAAATTCTTTGATAGATACTTCTGACATATAAATACTCCCTTTACTCTGCAAACCATGGGGCACGTGCTTTCAGGATTAACTCTCCTGCTAGCGCCTCATCGACTTCTAAGAAATCAAGCACTTCATCCGTACCTAACTCCGCTAAATCTTCTTGTGTAATAATGCCGTTACTCGCTAAAGTCTTAGCCATTTCTGGCGTCATCCCTTCTAGGGCAAGCAAGTCATCAGCAGGCTCTGCTAATGCAATTTTCTCTTCTTCAAGAATGGCTTGAGTCAACAATGCGTCTTTTGCGCGTTGTTTAAGCTCTGTGACAATATCTTCATCAAAGCCCTCTACTTGTAACATCTCGGCGGCAGGCACATACGCCACTTCTTCAAGTGTTGTAAAGCCTTCAAGCACCAAGGTGTCTGCCATTTCTTCGTCAATATCCAATGCGTTAACAAAGACATCAATTTGACCTTTAGACTCGCCATCGTGCTTCTCAGCCATGTCAGTCTCGCTCATCACATTGAGCTCCCAACCGGTCAACTCACTCGCTAAACGGATGTTCTGACCACTTTTACCAATCGCTTGAGACAGTTGCTCATCATCAACGGCTAAGTCCATTGTATGCTTATCTTCATCCACCATGATAGACAATACTTCAGCCGGTGCCATTGCGTTGATAACAAACTGTGCATCCTGAGGATCCCACAAGATGATATCAATACGCTCACCATTGATTTCATTGGTAACTGACTGAACACGTGAACCACGCATTCCTACACAAGCACCCACTGGATCTAAACGAGGGTCATTACCACGAACGGCTACTTTTGCACGGAAACCAACATCACGTGCAACGCTCATGACATCAATTAGATCGTCCCCAATTTCAGGCACTTCAATTTTGAAGAGTTCAATTAACATCTCTTTACAAGCACGAGACATAATTAACTGAGGCCCACGTGGACGGAACTCTACCAACTGGAGGTAGGCACGAACACGATCGCCGATACGGAAGTTTTCACGCGCAACCAACTGGTTACGCGGAATCACAGCATCAACATTCTCGCCGAGGTCAAGAATCACATCACCACGGTCAATACGCTTAACCTGGCCTGTCATAATTTCGCCTACACGTTTTGAATAGTCCGCAACAACTTTCTTGCGTTCTGCTTCGCGAATCTTTTGGATAATGACCTGCTTAGCGGTTTGTGCGCCAATGCGGCCAAATTCAACCGATTCCATTGGCTCTTCGATATACTCACCAATTTGAATATTTGGATCTTCATCAATGGCATCCATTTCACGAATATACCACCCTACATTATCTTCAATCGCGGTAGCATCATCAATCACTTCCCAGCGACGAAAGGTTTCATAGTCGCCGGTAATGCGGTCAATGGTGACGCGAGCATCTAACTCATCATCATTGCTTCTACGGGTTGCGGTTGCTAAAGCAGTTTCAATCGCGTCAAAGATAATTTCTTTATCAACGCCTTTCTCGTTTGCCATAATTTCAACGACGGCTAATATCTCTTTACTCATTATTCACTCGTCCTAATATTTTTAAATATTTTAAAATAGGTATGCGCTAGGGGTTAAACCGCTAACTAAAATTCTGCGACAACATTTGTTTTGTCGATAATATCGAAAGGAATCTCATAAAGTTCCCCATCAATCTCCATTTCGACCAGCGTGTCTCTAACGGCCGTTAAAGGCCCTTTAAATTTTCGTCGACCCAACACCCCTATGGCAGTACGAATCTGGACGGTCTGTCCTTCATACTGTTTATATTGTTCAGGTGTAAATAACAGTCTGTCCATCCCCGGAGAAGAAACTTCCAGCATATAGGCACTGGTAATCGGATCTTCAACATCCATGATGGCACTAATTTGACGACTCACCGCTGCACAGTCATCTACATTGATACCCATATCTGGTTTTTCAACAAAGACTCTTAAAATTGAATGGCGACCTGCTGGCATGTATTCAAAGCCCCACAGTTCAAAGCCCATTGATTCAATCGTTGGTTTTAATAAACCTTCTAACTTCTCTTCTAAACTCACTAATTTCTTCTTCCGGTAACAAAACTTAAATTCAAATAACAAAAAACCCCGTAAAAACGGGGTTTTTTAAAATTTAAGCCGCTATTTTAGAGGTTCTAAAACAACGCTTAATTAAAATTTCTTAAAAAATCTGCGGTAATTATATCCTTTTTAGATAATTTGTCAATTCATATCCTTATAGCGGGCTTGATAGGCCAAATTAAGAACGTTATCTCAGTGTAAAAAAACATTCAGACCATGCCGTCTATACACAGTTATGAAAAGCCCCTTTTTTTTAAAGGTTTCAAGCATTCACTCATAAAAAAAGAGGCTGCCAAGGCTCCCTCTTTTTTATATCCCTTTTGATAGGTTACACAAAATGAATGTCTTTAATGTTTAGAGGCACCCTCTGCACCAATCCCGGTTTGAGAACGGATGAACTGAGCTTCGAAGCCCTCTTTATCTTTTGCAGCACGGGCTGACTTATCAGTAATTGAGAAGAACCAAATACCGA
>JAADDM010000227.1 GCA_013153955.1 Gammaproteobacteria bacterium
CCGAGTATGCGCTGTGTTGCCTCTAGCCCTGTCCTCTCAAGCCGCCTCCCCTTTACCACACCACCCACTCAACGATGTAGCACTCAAACCCTTCTAAAGAACAATGCCAATGGCTGTAGTGGTCCAGTCCCAGGCTTTGATGGCCGAAAGTTTCAAGCAGCTTGTAACGAACATGACAAGTGCTATGGAACACCCGGAATTTCCAAAACACAGTGCGACAGCTACTTTAAAAAGAACTTGCTCTATACCTGTTCAAAATTTTTACCTAACTGCTATGCGAGTGCACAAACTTACTACTGGGCAGTTAAGATAGCAGGGGAATCCTACTATGATGCCGCACAACAAGCGGGTTGGAAGAACTGCGCCCAATAATGACTCAAACATGGGGTTCATCTCTCTATGCAAGACCTAGCGAGATAAAATATCTAATCAATGCTTAAACGGACACACGCTTCATGAAACAACAGACATTCGCCCTCTTAATATTAGGCTTATTCATCAGCTCACCTACTTTTTCAGCTCCTTCTGAAGACCCTCTGTTAGCCCAGTTTCATCAACTAGGCATCACACATTGAGATCAATTTATTTTAAAAAACACGGTTGTTAAAGGCCCATGGAAATTCTTTTTAAATAAACATGCAGAGGGGATTGATGGCCCCAGTACAGAGGTCTCACTCACCCAAATTTCAGGGGCTCTAGGTAACTCATCCAAAACAGATTACGCTTTTATTCAAACACTCAAAAAGTGTTTTATGCATAAAAAAGGACATATAACTAGCCTACAACCTTGTCACAAAGCTGTTGATAGAGACATTTGGAAAGTGCAGTTTAATCTGCCTAATTTTGATTACAAAAAGTACAAGAACACCCAAGGCGTTGTTCTCTATGCCAAAGAAGTAGAGACACCGAATCAGAAAATCTGCCTATTAGATTATGAATTCAGAGCGAAAGGTGAGCATACTTCTCCCTCTTTCTAGCACTCATTTATCCATGGCTTAGCCAGCCTTAATCTGCTGTAATTGTCGGCAACCAAAATAACCTTCAGACTTTATTCAGGCCAGACACTTGAAGGCTTCCCATATTTGAGTATGCTGTTATTACTCGTAGCAATACTTATTCAAAAGACATTAAGGATCCATCCTCATGAAACACTCTAGTAATTCACGCCTGAAAACGGCTTCTAACGCTTTAACGCTCGTCCCTTTATGTGTGGCCTTAATAGGGTTTAGCCAAAGCGCACAAGCCAGTTGGTGGGAGCAAGGCGCCAGTCTACTTAAAGAGGTGCAACAAGCTCAGTCTGAGCCCACAACCCCTTCTGCAAGCGCCTCTAAAACAAGCGTCTCTTCTTTAACGAACGGCCTCTCTACAGAAGAGATTCAAAAAGCGTTTAAAGAAGCACTGACCAAAGGGTCAGAAACGGTTGTTAATAAGCTCAGTTTAAAGGATGGGTTTAACAAGGATGCCAATATCCATATCCCCCTTCCTAAAAGCTTAAAAACAGTACAAGACACCCTAAATCAGTTTGGCATGGGGGACTTAATGAATGATGTTGAACTTAAAATCAACCGTGCCGCAGAAGCTGCAACCCCTGAAGCCAAGGCGCTCTTTTTAAAGTCTATTCAAGAGATGAGCTTTGAAGATGTCCAAAAAATTTATCAGGGTCCAGAAGACTCAGCAACCCAATATTTAAAATCGAAAACGGCAGCAAGCTTAAAGACCAAAATGTCACCGTTAATTGAGCAATCTCTGAATGAAGTTGGCGCGATTACCGCCTATGACAAAGCCATCTCACAATACAAAAACCTACCTTTTGTACCGGATGTTAAAGCCGACCTGCTAGACCACGTCGTCACAGAAGGCATGAACGGCATGTTCTACTACATCGCCCAAGAAGAAGCCGCGATTCGTAAAGACCCGATTAAGCAGTCAACAAGCCTCCTTAAAAAAGTATTTGGCGGACTTTAGATTAACTCAGGCCAGCTTAACCCTCTTTTATACCAGCACTAAAGTATGCAGGCAATTCTTCAGGGTCCAATGAAGGATTTCCCTAGCTACTTAATTTTTTAGGATTTTTTTATGCGCTTTATTAAACTATTCTTCATCTCTCTCATCATCCTCAGCTTAGGCGCATGTACCAGCAATAGTACCCGAAAAGGCGCTGTAGGCATTGATCGCCAACAACTGTTATTGGTCTCAGCACAGGAGATGAAACAGGGCAGTCAAATCGCCTATAACTCCGTTTTAAAAGAGGCCAAAAAGTCCAACACCCTCAATAATAACCACTATTTAGTAAAACGCGTGAGACGCATTGCGAATAAGCTGATTCCTCAAACGGCTGTCTTTAGAAAAGATGCCCCTAACTGGGCGTGGGAGGTCAATGTGATTAAATCAGACCAACTGAATGCTTGGTGCATGGCAGGCGGAAAAATAGCCTTTTATACCGGGATTATTGAGAAGCTCAAATTAACGGATGCTGAAATTGCCGCCATAATGGGGCATGAGATTGCCCATGCCCTACGAGAGCATGGACGAGAACGCGCTTCAGAACAAGCCGTTACCCAAGTTGGCCTAACCGCATTGAGCATCTTTACCGGCATAAAAGGCCCCGCTTTAGATGCAACCTCATTGGCACTACAAGTCACTTTTACGCTGCCCAATAGCCGAACCCATGAAGTGGAAGCGGACAGAATGGGGGTCGAGCTGGCGGCTAGAGCCGGGTACAACCCTTACGCGGCGGTCTCAGTCTGGCAAAAAATGGCAAAACAGTCCAAGCAGGGCAGCCCGCCTGAAATACTCAGCACCCACCCAAGCCACAGCAGTCGAATCAAAGACCTCGCCCGCTACGCAAAACGGGTAGAGCCGCTATTTTTAGCCACTCAAAGACGATAAATAGGTGAGCTACCCTTAACCAACGCAAACGTTAAAATAATGAAAACTCACGCACGCAAAATGTGCCCTGTTTCTGCATGTCTAATTTGAGTCGGTTGCGATAGTGTACCTAATGCACTGTTAACGCAGAAAACCTCATGCCTAAATATTTGATGAATCTCTTCACAAGAGGTAGCAGGTAACTGCTCGGTAATATTCGCACTGGTTGAGACGATTGGCCCACCATACGCCAAGCACACAGCCTGTATAACAGGGTGATCTGACACCCGTATTGCAACCGTATCCCGACCCCCTGTAATCCAATCAGGGACGTTTTTATCGCCTGACCCTTCGGCCCTTTTCTGCGCGGAATGTTTAAGGGGTAAAACCCAAGTAACAGGCCCAGGCCAACTGGCTAATACATCACCCTCCCAAGGCATCCCCTCCAACTCAACCAACGCCTTTACCTGCGCCACATTGGCCGCTACCAAAATAACCCCTTTGGCAATCGGGCGTTGCTTCACGTGAAACAGCGCCTGAACTGCCGACTCATTAAAAGGGTCACAGCCCAAACCATACACCGCCTCTGTTGGGTAGGCAATCACCCCGCCCGATTTCAGTATAACAACAGCCTCGTCCACAGTGCCTAACAGCGATTTTGATAGCGATTGAGGCATATGTAAAGACGATAAAAGTTCAGAATTTGAAATAGTCATCCACCCTGATGATCCATGTCGTAAACAGCCAAGCAAACAAAACGCCTGACGCAACAACCACGATTGAAATTAATAGCAATTTTACGCGTCAACCTGCCTGTTTACAAACACTAAAAATGGGGCTAATTGGCTTTGAATTGCCACTTTTGGTAAACTAATCGGCTCTATCCCCTTGCTTTGGAACCCCTTGTGACTGCACCGCTTGAAAAACGTCTTAATAAATACATCAGTGATTCAGGGTTTTGCTCTCGCCGCGAAGCCGATCGATTAGTTGAGCAGAACCGCGTCACCATTAATGGTCAGATTCCAGAACTCGGTACCAAAGTACAGC
>JAADDM010000002.1 GCA_013153955.1 Gammaproteobacteria bacterium
TCGCCATTGCAGGCAATATGATGACCATGCCGGGCCTGCCTAAAGTGCCGACCGCAGAGCGCATTGATATTGACGATGATGGCGTAATTACAGGCTTATTCTAAACAAGTCATCGGGCCGAATGCTTTACTGCATTCAGCCTAAACCTCTACCGGAAGGCGTCCCCCCCCCATTAAATACCTCTTTCTCACACACTCTCTCAAGCGTCAATAAAATTTAACCATTTAAAATGCCTAAAACTCGCTACCCATTTAAGAAAAAAATGGCTCAATGCAAGTTTATAAAACTAAATACGCCCTCATAACGCACTCTGCCTGATGTGCCCCCACGTAACTTACCGCATTCACAACACGACGAATCATCCCTCCCCTTGAAATTTCAGCATTAGGCCTTAATAATCCTTTAACGAACTAATAAATTAACCCTAGAGACCTTGATTCAAAATAGAGCTCTTTTAACAATGGATGATTCCCTTGTGTCAGACACCTTAAATACTGATCTATCACAGCGTTTTCAGGCCCTACAAGCCCATGTAAACCAACAAATTATTGGGCAACCAAAGCTCACAGAAAGGCTATTGATTGCGCTATTATCAGAAGGGCACTTACTGGTTGAAGGCCCGCCGGGTCTGGCTAAAACAAAAGCCATAAAAGTTATTTCAAGCCTGCTAGAAGGAACCTATAACCGTATTCAGTTCACACCAGATCTGCTACCTTCAGATATTACGGGAACAGACATATACCGACCAGAGACAGGCGAGTTTGAGTTTCAGGCTGGGCCGGTATTTTATAACCTTGTGCTTGCTGACGAGATCAACCGTGCGCCCGCAAAGGTACAGGCAGCTCTGCTTGAAGCGATGGGAGAGGGTCAAGTTAGTGTTGGACAAGACAGCTATGCCATGGAGGATTTTTTCATGGTAATGGCCACCCAAAACCCCCTAGAGCAAGAAGGCACCTACCCATTACCCGAAGCGCAACTGGATCGTTTTATGATGCATGTCGCCATTGATTATCCCGATGCAGAAAGTGAGTTAAAAATTCTTAACTTGGTTGAAAATGAGGCACGTTTAGTTACCCCAGATGCCTTTGAAACCATTACTCAGGAAGAGCTCTTTGCTGCCAGAGAGGACATACTTACCCTACACATGGCAGACAGCATTAAAACCTATATCGTCGAACTCGTCATGGCAACCAGACAACCAGAGGTTTACAGTGCTGACCTTGCCAAATTCATCGCTGTAGGTGTCAGCCCCAGAGCGACTATAGCCCTCTCTCGAGGCGCTCGTGCTCATGCATGGTTGCACGGTCAAAGCTTTGTCACCCCCGATAACGTCCAAGCAGTTGTCAAAGATGTTTTTCGTCATCGCCTGCTACTGAATTTTGAGGCCGAAGCACAAGGCCTATCTGCCGACCATATGGTTGACCAAATTCTTAGCCTAGTTCCCGTTGCTTAAAACAAGACACCCTATGATAACCACCTTCACTCTTAATGGATTATTCAGATAATGGATACCGACTCCGCTCATTCCCCCACAAACCTATACAGTCAACTAGACGCACTTGTTGGCTATAGGTTCCACGTGAAACAAAAAAAGATTACTCAGCAAAACGGGCTTATTTCGAGTGGATCAGGCAACCATCAAGCCTTGCGTAAAGGCCGGGGAATGGTCTTTAGCGAAGTGCGTCCCTACCAAGCTGGCGATGACGTTAGACACATTGATTGGCGCGTCACTGCACGCACACAAAAAACCCATACCAAAGTATTTATTGAAGAACATGAACGCCCAACCCTGCTCATTGCAGAACAAACCCCATGCCTATTTTTTGGTACACAAACACAGCTAAAATCTGCACAAGTGCTTAATATCACAGCCATTCTATCTTGGATAGCGCTTGCTGAAAATGAACGGGTAGGAGGCATGGTCTTCAATGCATCACAGCACAAATGGGTTGCACCTAAGCGCAGCACCCAAACAGTTTTACATGCTTTACAGCAAGCCATTAAGTGCCAAAAGTATCTAACACACCCTGGTGAGGTAGACCCACAGAATTGGCAGGCCGCTCTTTCACAACTCAATCGAGTGATTAAACCGGGCAGTAAAGTCTTTTTAATCGGAGATCTCATGCAGCTTTCATCGCACAGTCTCGCCTCTATTCAAAAACTTTCAAAACATAATGATATTGTCGGACTACACGTCTATGATCCACTTGAAAAGTCCCTTCCTAATCAAGGCTGGTTAAGCATGACACTCTCTGCGAAAGCGCCGTACATTTTCAAGCTTAACAGCGCCCGAGAAACCACTCGTATCGAGTACGCTCGTGCGTACCAAACACAGTGGAAGATTGCCCAACAACAGTTCTTAAAGCTCAAGCTCCCCCTCTTTGATATTGGTTGCCATGAAGATCCTCTTGCCCGTCTAATAGCCCTAAAGGTGATTCGCTAATGCCCCTGACTCCCCAGCAAATTGAGCATTTAAAACAGCTTAAAGACATACACCTACCCGACCCTATTGGCTGGTGGCCATTATCCAGCACTTGGTGGATCATCGTCATTCTGGTTGGGGTGATTATTGTGGGCGCGATTTGGGTCTATTTTGAACAAAAAAAACGTAATGCATACCGCGCTGAAGCCCTTGCTCTCATTCAAACCATATTGCTCGATTCAAAACCTGCAGCCGAAAACTCGCCCAGTCAAAAGATACGTCAAATCAACCACGTACTCAAACAAGTGGCATTGACAGCTTATGGCCGCGCGCAGGTGGCGCAGTTAAGTGACCAAGATTGGTTAGATTTTTTGAAAAAAAAAGCCAGCTATATCTCACAGCCTGAGCAACTAATAGACGATTTAAGGCTTGCCTATCAGCCGCCATCCACAACCCCAGAAGCACTCAAAAAACACCAAGAACAGTTGGTTGAGTGGTCTCAGTACGCCCAAAAATGGATTAAAGGACATCATCAATAATGGTACTTCTAACCTCTCTCTCAGACATTGAATTTGTATGGCCTTGGGTCATTGCCTTTTTGCCTCTTCCTTGGATTATTAGGCGCATTCTGCATGCTGTGCCACAGAAACAGACCCCGTTGATCGCTCCCCATATTATTCATCGAGTTGAGCATGAGTTAACCCAAGATCACCGACTCAATACAGCACCCCAATCCTCAAAAATACCGCCTTTTTTTATACTGTTATGGCTGCTTATCCTACTCGCTGCTGCCCGGCCGATTGGTTACCTCACCTCAACCCCTTTTGAGGTCAGTGGCAAAGAGATGATGTTGGCTGTTGATCTTTCCGGCAGTATGCAAAAACAGGACATGTACCTTAATGGCCAAGATGTAAACCGTTTACTTGCCGTTAAATCAGTGGTCTCCGATTTTATTCAAAAACGAAAAGGAGATCGCATCGGGCTTGTCGTCTTTGGAACGCAGGCTTTTTTACAAAGCCCTTTAACCTATGACTTAACCACCGTGAACAGTCTACTCCACGAGACTGAAATTGGCATGGCGGGCAATAATACGGCGATTGGGGATGCCATCGGGTTAACCCTAAAACATCTACAAAAATCTAAGGCTAAAAAGGCGGTTTTAATTTTGTTAACCGATGGTTCAAATACCGCTGGCAAAGTAAACCCGATTGAGGCGGCCAAAAGAGCTAAACAGATGGGGCTTAAAATCTACACGGTAGGTGTCGGAAGAATCGCTTCAAGAACGGGTCTTGATATGTTTTTAGGAAACAAATCAGATATGGACATTGATACTTTAAAACGTATTTCAGACATCACACAAGGGCAGTTTTTTCAGGCAAATGACACCGAGCAACTCAGTCGTATTTATCAATTCATTAACCAATTAGAATCCACAGAGCATACG
>JAADDM010000122.1 GCA_013153955.1 Gammaproteobacteria bacterium
ACGCTGTTCTGTGACTTGAGTGATGAGTTTTCAGCGAGTAGGGAAGCTATACTATTCGACTGCATTTCAGAAACCTGCTCGAGGTAGCTGATGCGTAGAAGGGCGCTGTAGAGTTGCTTATAAACGTCCTCGCTTGTCGTAGTTATGACGGTCGTTGTGGTTGCGGGCGCGTTTGTTGTATCAGAAACTGATATAGTCGTCGTTACTACTGTTGTTGTTACGGGAACACCAGACATGCTCAAAGTAGTCGTGTATGTAGTTGTGATTACCTCTGCGTGAACCGGTGTAACCATAATAGCAAAGAAAACGAAGATAAGCGGTATAATAAAGCGCTTCATTTTTATCACCCCAATAAACCTTTTATGAATGCACGACCGGTTTTCCGGTCAACAAAGACGTAACCGACGAGAATATTATCACGCTTGCCTTCACGGCTCATTTTGACAGGGAACACGAAGTAAAGCGTTCCGTCCTTGTATGTTTCTGTGAAACTCTCGTAATCGAGTTTGAGGGTGAAATTATACTGTTCGAGTTTACTTTGGTAGGGTTCAAGCAAAGAGTACGCAACTGCGGTCGCCTGGTAGATGTTTACAGTGTAGTTCTCAACCTTCCCATCTTCAAAGACTACGACACGCCCGTCCGGGTATCTTACAGACGAATCAGCGTAATAGTATCCTTCTGTTGGATAACCAAGCTCGACGAGGCGTTCTTTTATTTTATACTCAGGTGTATTGTGAGCATTATAATAAAAGACACCCCACAAAATCACGCCTACGATGACAAATAAAATGAAAAAGGAGCGAACAAAGAACTTCTTGTCCTTCACTGCGATCACCTCGAGCCTTTATTTTATTATGGAAGGCTGATGTAGCCCGCAACGTAGAGAATAAACCCAATCGTGAGTGCTGTAAGAACGAGGGTGTAAATGATTCTATCACGCTTCCTCATGTTGCATCACCCCGAAAAAAGTAAAATAAAGGTCAAGAATCAACCGTTTATAGTCAGGTCGGTTGTGCTGGTGGTCGTAGTAGTCGTAGTGGTGTCAGTAGCTGTCGTGGTAGTATCAGTAGCGGTTGTAGTAGTCGTGGTGGTTGTATCAGTCGAGGTCGTAGTCGTTACGGTGTCAGTTGCAGTAGTAGTCGTTGTGGTGCTCGTTATCGTTGCTGTATCAGTTGTAGTAGTCGTTATTGTTCCAGAATCGGTTGTGGTAGTGTCCGAAGTGAGTGTTGGGCTATCGGTTGTAGCTGTGCTCTTGAAATCAAAAACCGGGACTGCACCACCGCCGTTGTGGTAGCTGTGGATTATATAGGCAAAAAGACCGATAATCACCAGGGCGAGTATCCACTTGAGTTTCATACTTTTTCACCTCACTTATTTATTGCAGGAAAGGATATAAAACTTTGGGTAGTAAAAACAAAGGGTTTCAAGGCGAGAGGAGGGCGCTGAACTTTTCTACAATGGACTTCAGGACATCGATAAGATTGAATTGAATGAGTATAGCGAAGAACGACAGCCAGAAAAACACCGTTTTCACGATTCTGCTGAACGGATACTTCTCCGGGTAAATTTCTGCGAACAGATAGAGGACTACTGAGAGCGTAAAATATGGGTAATCGTGGGCGATTTGGCTGATTGTGTCGAGAATCATCGTCTACCACCTCCACGGGCCGCCCATATACCTATGAGGAATGCAACAGAGAAACCGACAACGTTTTTGATGAGTTCAACGAGAACTACATCAATATCACCTGTCAGGGCATATAGAGCTATTCCACCAAGATAAAGTACTGCCAAAGCGTCCTCTGCACCCCAGTTGTCAAAGTCAAGTATTCTGAACACTGCAAACCCAGCCACGGTAATCAGTAAAAGCGCCAGTAAATTGACGTAAGCGCTCGGAATAAAGGTAAACAGTGCCGCCAATGACACGAAAGTCGGCCATAACCAAACGATGCTTACATACACGAACGCAATCGCTGCGATGAGTCGCTTTATCATCGTTCACCACCTCGAAAAATTGTAGATGGATCAGAGAATGCCACCGAGGCTTCCAAGTACTGTGAAGTATTGGAAGCCCGTCGCAACGTTTGCGGCGAGCCAGAGCATCAAAAGGAGTTCATCATCACCTGTCTCGGGTGCAACAACATATAATGCAATTATTGCCGCTGAAAGAAGAGTGCCTGGGCTATAACTTGCGAGGTTGAGCGTTATAGTGTTGGCAATAACATATAATGTCATAAAGAATACAGCTCCAGCCAGAATCACTGAAATGAATGTTGCTCTCACAGCCTGTTCTTCTTTTATTTTCTTGCTATTTATTGAAACCCCGTAAAGAAGCTTTGCTGTTATGTTGATGTAATCAAAGCGATCTGATATCTTATCAACGAGTTCTGCGGCGAGAATAACAACCATCGGAATTGACGCAAACGCTATTGTGAAATCATGAACTGTCACAGATTGTAATTGACTCATTCTCAACACAAAACCTCCAATGAGCCCAGCAACAATCATTTTGAAAATCCACGCGATTGGATTCGGGGAAGAATAAAGACGTTTCATATCACATCACCCCCGAGAAAGCGGCTGGTATCAGGACAAAATGAGAACCACCCGTTACTATCGTAGCGGCAAGCCAGACATACAGAATCCAAACTGATGTTCCTGTCCTGGGCATGACGACAATGAAGGCGAAGACCATCGCTGTGAGAATGGTTACGGCACTCGCTGAAGCCCCTGCGGTTATAAGGAGCGCATAGATAATTCCCGTGAAGGCACCGAAGAAGAGCATGAAGAATATTGAGCTTACGAGGCCAGTGTATTTGTTTGCTATTTTTGAATATACCTTCCCCGTATCTACACCAACGTCAAATAACCAGAGAAATGCCACAACGAGGAGTGGAATTCCAGCTATGGCGTTTGTCAAATCGCTGAATGTAATGCTGTGCCCACTTGCATACCATAGCACGACCGTGAGAATGCCGATTGCGCCCAAATGAAGATGAATATTATTCAAAAACGAGAATTTTGATTTGTTTTCAGCCATTTACATCACCTCGTGAGAATCTATTATATAAGAACAAAAAGGAAATAAAGGTTTGGGGTCAACCGAACACAATGCGGAGGACGATGATGGCGGCGATAATGAGGATAATGAGCCACCAGTGTGCCTTCAGCCAGTCGATAATACCTGATATGCTGTATCCGCCGATTGGTAGGGCCGCTTCAGCCTGTTTCACGAGTTCTTGAGCGCTGTCAAAGACGCTTGCAGCCTCGTCATATTGTCCGCTCAGGGCAAGCTGGGCGGCCTTCATGGCCTGATCGCCCGCTTCTTCATAAAGCCTTGCCTGGACGAGGTTGTTTTGAACTACTGCGGCGTCACCGCTTTTTGCCTGTTCGAGAACGTTGATAGCGCTTGAGTAGTACTCGATGGCTTTCTCGGCATAGAAGGCGGCTGATGTATTGCTGTAGCGGTCGGCCTGGTCCTTGAGGGCCGATGCGGCGGCTATCTTTGACTGAAGACCCGCAATGACGGCGTCGATATTTGAGTTGATTACAGACCTCTCCGATTCGTCGATGGTTCCGTCCTCGACAAGTGGGGCGATTTGGCTGAAAACCTGGCTGTTGAGGACGAGAACACCGTCCTGGACGTAAACGGCCGGCTTGGCGAGGACCCAGAAATCCTTGGTGGTGCTGTTGTAAACAACGTGGCCCTTCACGGCGATGAGGACATCATAATTCACGATATCCGTCGCATCGCTTGCTTTGCTGAGATAGACGTTACCTTCGACTTTCTTTGCGTACGCTATGAGATCACCCAGACTTGCCGCAGAGCTGAGTGGCTGAAGCGCTACTACGTCGACAGA
>JAADDM010000116.1 GCA_013153955.1 Gammaproteobacteria bacterium
TGTTAATCTGCTCAATGCCTTTTTGCTGCTCAACTGAACCACGAGCAATACCATCGACCATATCGTTGACCTGCTGAATGGTGCTGTTGATGGCTTGAAGCGATTCGGCAGACTCTTGCACGTATTTGACGCCGTCATCTACCTTGGCCACACTGATGTCAATGAGGCTTTTGATCGTCGAAGCTGCTTCGGCTGATTTACCCGCTAGGTTTCGAACTTCTCCTGCAACAACGGCGAACCCGCGACCATGTTCACCCGCGCGCGCAGCTTCAACAGCGGCGTTAAGGGCTAATAAGTTTGTTTGGAAAGCGATAGAGTCAATTAAGCCAATAATTTCGGCAATCTTATGGCTTGATTCACTGATCTCTTTCATGGCTGATTCAGTATTCGCAACCACTTCAACCCCCCGGCTGGCTTGGCTTTGTGCTGTCGCTACGACACTGTTTGCATCTTGGGCAAGTTCCGTATTTGAGCCAATGGTTGAAGTAATCTGTTCAAGGGCTGCCGCAGTCTCTTCTAGGCTTGCTGCCTGTTGTAAGGTCTGTGTTGATAGATTTGCACTCCCAATATTTACTTTTTCAACCAGCTCTGTCACGGTGTCAGCAGAACGATTTACGTTGCTGATGATATTAGCGAGGCTCTGTGCAGTTTGGTTGATGGCAATTTTAAGCTGATTTAATTCGCCTTGATAATTAGACTGAATACTCTGGCTTAGATCGCCTTGGCTTTGTGCGCTCATGACCGTTGAAATTTCATTAATCGCTTGGCCAATGTTCTCTAAGGTGCTGTTGATTGAGCTTTTAAGTGTTTCTAAATCGCCTGAATAGGCTTTTTCTATACGGTGCTCAAATTCACCCTGTGTTACGAGTGACATGACTTTATTGGTTTCATCAATAAAGGTGTTCAGTGCGTCTACCGCAGAGTTTACAGTATCGGCAGAGTTCTTAAACTCGCCTTCAAGGCTTGCAGTAATTCTTTGGCTAAAATCACCGGCACTGAGTGAGGCATGAATTCTATGTAGCTCTTTAAAGGTGGTTGAAACTTGCTCAAGGCTGGTATTTACACTGTCTTTTAGGTGTTGTAAATCGCCTTGCATATTGCCTTCAACACGGTTGTCGAGAGAGCCTTTAGCTAAGGAATTCATTGCTTGGCTGATTTCATTAATTGCCTGCTGTTGACTGACCAGCATGGCATCAAATGAGTAGGACATCATACCGATCTCATCTTGACCACGGACTTCAGATTTTTGGTTTAGGTTGCCCGTTTCATAAACGGATACCATGACACCTTCGAGTTGTGAAATACGTTTTTTAATTCGACGACCAATGACAAAGGTGATGATAATGCTGATTAAGATTCCAGACAGTGTCAGAATAATGGCTGTGGTACTTAATGTCGTAATACTGTCGAAGGTATGGTCTGTCTCGGTACGAGTATTATTCCAGAATTCATCCGTCATTGATTTGGCATCATGGATGACTTCAATGACGAGTTTAGGGACGGCTTTATCTTGAATTTCAGTAATGGCCTCAACTTGTGCTTGTAAGCGAACTAAATCTGATTTATAGGTAGAAAATAGACCTTTAATTTCATTTAACCATTGGCTTTGTTCGCCTGAAAGTCTTAGCGGGTTGAGGCTTTCAATGGCATCTTGAACAGCCATGATTTCCATTTCTGCACGCCATACATCATTTAATTTGTGTGTCTGCACAAAGTTAAGAACGTAAGTGTTTGCGGTTTGTATGTGCTGTATTCCCATGCTGGTTGGGTAGAGTGCGCGGTTGCCTAGTGTCAATTTTAGGTTTTTAAACAGCACAATAATTTTAGGCGTGGTTACCGAGGTCATCTTATGAATATCTCGATCGAGAACACTTAACTGCGGAATAAACTGCTTACTGAATAGGGTGTTTAACTCTGCATGCTGATTGCTTAGGTTGCTGAGAGCTTTCTCTTCAGAGGGCGCAAGTGAAAATTCTTGAAAGGCATTAACGAGTTCGTGGAACTCTTTTGTCATACTGTCAAATTCAGCGGCATGAACGGGGTTACGACTACGACTGTACTCACTGATTAAGAACTCTTCGTTTAGAACCGTCTCGACAATGTTACTTGAGAGGGTTACCAGAGGAATAGACTCTTCTTTTATCGTATGAATACTATTTTTGATGACGTTGGCACTTGAAAAAATAATCGTCCCAATGATCAGCATAATAATGGTCATAATGGCAGGACTGATTGCAAATTTTGTGCTAATGCCTAAGTTGGCTAAGAAATCGCCTTTGTTGGAATGAATTGGCATGGTCCGCTCCCGTTACTGTTTAATTGAGTTGGTTAAGGCATTGATAAGTTGACCAACACGACGCATTTGGATGAGTACGTCTGCTGGTTTTTTGCCGCTAGGGATGCCTATAACGGGTATTTTCTTTGAAATATCAAGTGCGAGTTTAACGCGAGTGATTTCAACAAGAATGGCATTAGAGGTATCAAAGGCTTCACTCGGTGTGATTTTTCCAATCGGGAAATCTGATGCGTAGCTCGGGGGCATATCAATGACACGAGAGAGTGCTGCTAATCGGTACATGTTTTTAAAGGCTTCAACATTCACATCGTAGGGTGTTAATTTAATTCCCTTTAGGTTTGGCATTTGTTCTGCTGGAATAGGTACATTATATTCAGATAGAATGTTTTCAAGCTCTAGAACCGATTGTTGTGCATTGCGATAAACAAGGTTCGGATTGATTGGGGGAATCAGGCCGTTAAATAGGTAGGAGACTTGCCATAACTTTCGGTATACATTCGAAGGGCTTTTGCCTGGAATAAAGGGGGCAATTTTTGCAGTATTACCTTTTGCCTCATTAATCTCTTTAACCGCACGAGTTAGCGGCTCTACAATTTGAAAAACGTGGGTTGGTGTTGCAGCAAAATCAGGCAGTCCAATGGGCGCTAAGCTGGGAATGCCATATTTTTTTTGAAGTCGAATAATTTTGTTTCGAACCTCTACGCCTTTTGCATAGACATGAATCGGTTTTTTATTGGTTTGTACTGCGGGTTCAGTAGGCTTTTCTGTCACGCCTTCTGCTTCACGCAGCGCAATCATCTCATTTTGCAGCTGGGTAGCCATTTGAAAGACATGACTCGGAGACTGTTCATTAGCACTTAGCTGTGGGGTGGTAAAGAGGGATAAAGCCCCTGTTACCATAGCCACTATCTGTAGTGAGTGAGTGAAGTTTAAGCGAATCATTAATGCATCTCCCGATGGTTGGCCTATAGTGTGTCAGTATTTGTGAGGTATCTATAAGCGATAAAATATTCTTTTCTAGTTTAATATACCAGAAAATATTTTAGTATTAAGTCTATTAGGTATTAAATAATACCTGATTTGTTACATTTGGTGTACTTGTAAACGCTGCAAAGATATTTACCAATGGGCGATATTATTTTGTTTACTTTTAAGCTAAAACAGGCTGACCTGTTCTCGACATGAGAAAATTTGCGCTGTGTTTAGCTCTGTTAGAACCGTTATTTAATAAGCAATATTATTACCAAGATGGTGTTTACAGAGAGTGTTTTTTGTAAAGAAGTGGGGGGAGATAAAAAACCGCTCAGGCATTCGCCCTTGCGGTGTTGTATGAAACGATATGTCACACCACGTGAAAGAGGTGAGTATAGGGTATGGTCAGCAGTCTCAGGTTATACTTCCAAGAAGTCTAAAATCCCTTCTCCTGCAGCACGGCCTTCAGCGATGGCTTCAACGACTAAGCTAGAGCCTCGAACCATATCCCCTCCGGCGAACACCTTCGGGTTGGTTGTCTGAAATTGGTACAGGGATTTGTCTGAGGCGATGACGCCATCCCAGCTGTTGA
>JAADDM010000129.1 GCA_013153955.1 Gammaproteobacteria bacterium
CTTATTAGATCGTATGGAAGTGATTCGTCTATCAGGCTACATCACTGAAGAGAAAATACAGATTGCTAAACATCACCTTTGGCCAAGCCTTCTTAAAGAGGCCGGCTTAACGCGTGAGCAGGTTCAAATCACGCAACCCGCCCTGCGGCATGTAATTGAAGGCTATGCTCGTGAATCAGGGGTACGAAACTTAAAAAAACAGCTATCCAAATTGATTAGAAAGCTGGCGGTTAAGTTTGTAACAACCGATATGAAATCGACCCGTATTCATGTCAATGAACTAGAAGAGATGTTGGGGCAACCTAGGTTTGCACTCGAAAAAATTAACCAGCAAATTGGAACCGTTACAGGATTAGCTTGGACCTCAATGGGCGGAGCAACCCTCACTATTGAAGCCAGCCGAGTACACACCCTTAATCGAGGCTTTAAACTTTCTGGTCAATTAGGTGAGGTCATGCAAGAGTCTGCAGGCATTGCTTATAGCTTTATCTCCTCTAACTTAGAGAAATATAAAGCGCACCCAGAGTTCTTTGACAAAGCCTTTGTTCACTTACATGTTCCTGATGGTGCGACGCCTAAAGATGGCCCGAGTGCGGGAGTTACCATGGCAACCTCATTGCTCTCTCTCGCCCGAAACGAGTCTATCAAAGGCCCACTTGCCATGACAGGCGAACTCAGTTTGACAGGGTTAGTCCTACCTGTTGGCGGTATTCGTGAGAAAGTGATCGCGGCTAAACGTATTGGCATTAAAGAGCTCATCCTACCAGAGGATAACCGCAAGGATTACCAAGAGCTCCCTGACTACTTACAGGAAGGCATGCTAGTACATTTTGCTAAACACTTTGATGATGTTGCCAGACTGACCTTTAATATCCGTACAAAATCATTGGCACTTAAAACCTATCTTGCCCGAAAGGAGCAAGATACAACTGTCTCTAAGGAGACTAAACGCCCTGATTAGATACAAAACTCTAACCAACACCGCCATAAAAGCGCAAGTAAGCTGATTAATAAGAGGGGGGTTGATCACGCGGGCTCAACCCTGAAACGGATAATCTGAAGAAAATCAATCCTTAAAGGTATGAGACATCAGTGCTGTTCGGATCTCTCTTAATACATCCTCAGAAATCATTAACTCTTCTGTCCCATCAGCCTCATACTCCTTCATCTCCGTGCCACGGTAAGCCCCCAAGGAGATCTCTGAAACAATCGCATTGGCAATTTTAATCATGGCGACCATTGCTCTTACGCGATCTTTTTTAATATTGCCGCACTCTTTGTTATGGTGCAGCATAATGGCGCTAAGCATATCTACCGGCAACTTCCACTTCTTTGCAATCAAAACACCGATCATAGTGTGATTCGAACCATAAACTTGGTCTTCTAAAGCAATCACAGACAATGGATTGCTCATCGACTTTCTAAACAAGGCCCCATAATCTGAGTCCGTTTTACCCGCCAGCATTAATGCACCCGCATTATGAAATAGGCCAAGCATATAAGCTTCATCTCGGCTAACATCGTCAACCCATTCAGCAATATCAGCCATACAGAAGGCAACATCAACACTCTGATCCATAATATCTTTAAAAAGAGCTTTGGAACCGAACAGGTTTTTTAAAGCGGCAGAGACGACCAAATTGTAAATATTATCCAACCCCATAATATTCACGGCATCACGAATAGATGAAACAGGCTCTTTCAATTTAATTACAGGGGAGTTAATGATGCGCATCACCTCACCCGATAATGTGGTATTCATTTCAATAATTTCAGCCACGGTTGCGGTACTGGCAAATTTACTATTGATCTCTTTCTCTAGCATTAAGATTTCATTCGGCAATTCAGGAATTTTTTGTCCTTGAATCGCGCGCATTGCATTTTTTAATCTCTGTTCCATAGTACCCATCTGTCTGTGTTTATTTGGCGGTGATCCGATCAATATCATCATACTTGAATTAATATATGAAGGGCAGTCTGTACTCAAAATTTATGCCTAAATTTTCAATAAAAAGGACTTGATCAGACATTAAAAGATTCATTTATAAAGCCAAAGGATTTGACCTATAATGGGGAAACAATACGCACTTATTTAACTTTACTTTGGCTGACCTATTGCATAGGAACGTTGGATACGTATCATAGAAAACAGTCTTTTTAAACTCAACGAGAACCCTATGCTGAGACCGATAGAACAGAATATGCAGCGTGCCTTTGAGCATTTAGCGAAATTAGATCAAACACACTGTTCCTCACTGATTTTCACCGACTATGAGAAAGCCCTTATTACCCGCTGCGCCCTCTTTGCTAACATAAGCAACCAACTTCAAACACACCATCTCTCGGCCTACGGGGGTCTGGGTTGGTTTATGAGCCAAACCCTTGACCTGATATTAAAAGACATTCAAAACGGTAAAAAGTTAAAAGAGGAATCTAGAGCCATCTTTTATAAACTCAGTCATTTGGCTGTATTTCTATCAAGCCACATTGATTTAATCAAGATAAGAGAAGAGGATCGAGCCTTAATTAACTCGGCAAAACTTCATGCAAACTTATATGTTCAATACTCGATTGAGTCAATTTCATAATCAAACTGAGAAGGGTTAAGCTCTAGGATAGGTACGTTAAAAACGCGACTGGATGTAACGTCTGAATTCTTGAATTTCTAGCTTCATTGTTTGCAATCCCTCGACGGCACTTTTTTGGTCATCATTCAATCGACTATCAGCAACATCGACAACCCCTTTTGACAATCTTGCTTTTGCCCCGGGAATTGTAAAGCCTTGATCATGCAAAAGACTTCTAATTTCTAAAACCAGTTCAACATCTGCGCGCTGATAATAACGACGGCCACGACGCTTACTGGGCTCTAGCTGTGGAAAAACCTGCTCCCAATATCGTAAAACATGAGATTTTAACTGGCACAGCTCAGCCACTTCACCAATGGTGAAATACTTTTTATCCGGTAGCTCAACCTCTAATGGCGCTGGTGATTGAGCTTGCTTATTAGGCTTGACCATAATTATCTATTTGTGCACGCAATTTCTGTCCGGGTTTAAATGTTACCACTCTTCGTGCAGAAATGGGAACATCTTCTCCGGTTCGGGGGTTACGCCCTGGGCGAGAAGCTTTATCTCTTAGCTCAAAATTCCCAAAACCAGATAGCTTGATCTGCTCACCGGCAATCAGCACTTCACTTAATTCATCATAAAACTGTTCAACCAACTCCTTAGACTCTCTTTTATTGAACCCAAAAGTATCGGATAAATTCTGTGCAATATCAGCTTTTGTTAACGTCATATCAACCTCTATCTTAATTCTGCATTAACAGCATCTTTTGCTGCTTTCAATACTTGAGCAATCAACGCATCGACTTCATCATCTTGAAGGGTACGCGCGGAGTGTTGCACAGTTAAAGTCAAGGCCACACTTTTTTGATTTTCATCTAAGCCTGGTCCACGGTAAATATCAAATAGCGCAACGGACTTAAATATCTCTGACTTGACTGACTTAACGGCATCCATTAATGATTGAACGGTAAGGGACTCTTCTACAACGAACGCCAAATCACGTTGCATTTCAGGAAATTTAGAGATTGCTTCAGCACACGGAACGGCCGTTGTCATCAACGCATCTTGACGAATTTGAAATAGGTAAGCTTTACCTGTAACGCCTAACGGCTTGACCAAAGCGGGATGTAATTGCCCTATCACCCCTACGACTTCGCCAGCCTTCATAATACTCGCTGATTGACCCGGATGAAGTGCTGGGTGATTACATGAATCAAAGGTAATTGCATTCGACTGATGGCTCATACTAATAAGTGTCTCAAGGTCACCTTTTAGGTCATAGA
>JAADDM010000180.1 GCA_013153955.1 Gammaproteobacteria bacterium
TTTGCGTTGGCGGGGTGCAAGTTTCCACCCTAACCCTGCGTTGAGCGGACTCGCTCGCCTCGCTGCGCTCGGCTCGCAAGCCGCTCACGCTCTCGTTAGGTGCGAATATCGGAAAGGAAACTCATTATGGAAGCGGAAGTGGTTGCTGCGATTATTAGTGGAATAGCTGTTGTATTTGCTGCTGTAATCGCTGGTGTATTTGCAATAAAGAAACGCAATGAAGACAAAAATAGCCAATCTGCACAGGCGGGAGGGCACGTAATTCAAGCGAGCGGGCAAATTACCCAAAACATAAGTATCAATGATCCGACAGCAATACTATCTCATCAAACGGATGAACTATTAGAAATCGTTTCGAGTATAAAAGACTATGCAAATAATATCTTGGTTGAAAACGAGATAATACTTAGTCCTTTGTTTAGCGAAAAACCAAAACGGGATGAGGTGAAAGAGGGGATAGTAAAGTTGTTTACTGAACAGCGCGGAAGGGCAAACTTCGGTGAATGGGAAGGGTATTTAACCAATGCACTTATGCTTGATAAATATCAAAATGTAAAAGACTTGATAATAGAATTACTGCTCCTTTTAAAGCAATTACACAATTCCCTCTATTCATACTATGATAATTCACCGTATCTTCGGAAGAATAATGTCAAGACGATGAAATACTATATGATCGCAATGCTGGAAAACAAGGATGTTTCAATTGAACAACTTAAAATAAGCGCTAATGCTTATCTTGAGTTTTTGCGTAATACGGTAGAGAAAATAGGAATGATTAGTGGCACGTTAAAGTCTCAACAATGAAACGACGCACCTAACCCTGCGTTGAGCGGACTTGCTTCGCCTCGCTGCGCTCGGCTACGCAAGCCGCTCACGCTTTTGTTAGGGTTCGTTTGTAGGAAAAAGAGCGGCGGCGCGTTTTGAATTGTTGAGAGCGAGCAAGGGAAGGGCGTGTCGGCGCTGGCGGCTTTGGAAGGGCGAGGAGCGAGTGAGCGTCGCGCAGGCTGGTGAGTGAAGGCGCAGTGGAAATTTGTACCCCTTATGGAGGTCATAGTAGTATGGATGTTATTCAAGAACGACAATTATTATCGCAGGGTATTACTGCCGCAAAACAAGGAAGAAAAAAAGATGCTATTGCTTTATTCAAACAAGTACTTAAGATAAACCCCCGTAATGTGCACGCATGGCTTTGGATAGGGTATCTTGTAGAGGATGCTCAAGCACGAGAGTATTGTGCGCGCAAGGTTTTAGAAATAGAGCCATATAATCAATATGCGATTAGAATGTTACCAAATGCTGATCTACAACCTGAGAGTCGTCAACCGAGGGAGCAAGTTTTGCAATCGGAACGAGCAGAAGTGTATGCTCCTCACCGCCGTAAGAAAACTTCAGTAAAGATAAAAGAAAGACAGCATCCAAAGAAAAAGAGGAAAAGTGGTTGTGCAGTGGTGGTTACTCTTTTTGTGGTAATGATAGGGCTGGTTATAATGATGGGGATACTAGATTCAATGGGGCAGGATGAAATGGGGCAGATGGTAATGATAATGGCATTTGCTTTGTGGATACTGTCAGGATATTACGGTGCATTTTTGTTGTTGAAAAAAGGATACGGGGCGGAGTTTCTTTCCTGTCTCTTTTTAGCTGGAGGTGCTCCTTTATGGGTTCCAGCATTTTTTGGTCTGTTTATGTTTGCATGGGGTAAATTGGCTTCTGATCGAACGAAAAGGCATATTGATTAGAAATCTAGATTTGACGTTATTAGCTCTCTTGTTACGCTGATTCAATTAGGCAATTAGGAAAGAATGAGGAAGTTGCTTTTAATGGCAACACTCCATCTTTCCGAAGAAGGACGGCAAAGTGTTGTAAAATAAAAGTGGGTTTTGCGGGCAACGAAGCGGGCAGGTGGCAATGAAGCGGGTCAAACCCAGGCTTTTCAAACCGAGGTGTTTTGCGTGGCGAGGCGCGTGTTTTCACCCTAACCCTGCGTTGAGCGGACTTGCTCGCCTCGCTACGCTCGGCTACGCAAGCCGCTCACGCTCTCGTTAGCCGCTAAAGGGGAAGGAAGGTAAGTATGCAAGTTGCTATTTTGGTTATAGGCTCTTTACTATGGGATGATGCACAACACCGTGCAGAGTGGCGAAGAACGCGACTTGATGTAGATTTCCAAATACCCGTAAAGGTTCCGATTCGTTATGGACGTAGATCTACAACACGTGGTAATACGTTTACGATGGTTTTTGCAGGTAATGAGGCTACTGGTCAGGCAAGATTAATTCCTTGTATTTCGCTTGTGTCGGATTTAAAAGACTTAGTTGATGAGGCAATAGCATTGTGGAAAGCAGAGCGAAAGTATGCTCGAGATGGTGAAGTTGGCTCAAGCTGGGGATGTGTAGGTATCCTTCCTCGCGATCAGAATTTTCAGTTTGCCAATGAATGGTCTCAATATTTTCAAGAACATTCTCATGCCCCCATTGCTCCTGTTGATTCCAAAGGAAGACTGAATATACCTTGGCCTGTTAGAATTGGTGAGCCTTTACCTATTGATATTGACATCCTTATCTCGACCTCTACCCAACCAGAGAGCACACTTCCAACAGCCATAGAAATTGCTGATGCGTGGATAGAGCAAAACGAAGGATATGAGCGGTACTTCTTTGAAAATGTGCAGTGTGGAATAAGAACACCTGATGATTTAAAAATCTGGCGAAGAATTGAAGAACGCTCTCCAGATTGGTTGAATAATCCGGCTTATGCTGAAGTAATTTCCTTACTCAGGGAAGAATCTACTCAAAGCGGCTAACCCTGCATTCACCTGACCCGCCTTCGGCGGTAGGTAAGCGGCGCGAAATTTGCAAATTTAGGCTATACTGAAACAGTGGAGTGATTGGTAAGTCGGCGGGCAGGTGATGCTCCCGTTAGGTTGCAAATGCTTGTCGTGAGTGAGTGTAGGCAAATGGGTTGAATAATCGGGAGATATGAGATGGACCTATTGAGATATTATAAAGATGATGGCACTTTGGTAACAGTTTCTATTAATGAAATAGAAGCATATCTTGCAGATCAAAATAAGAAAGACGAACTGGCTGACTTTATTTATAAAAGGTTTTATTATAGATACATTAGACCATTTGAGTATCGTTCACCTGACAAAGTTAGAAGTGCTATATCAGGAAAGTTGGTGAATAAATATTCTCTTTTATACAAGAATGGTTTTTCTGTAATGGCAAATAGCTGTTTGCTTATAGAAGCATTGGAAACATTTTATAGGGGATGGACAAACTCAAGAAGTAAAAGTGAGTTAGCATTTTTGAAATTTTTTACGCGTGACAAAAATTTTCGAGAATTCGCGAATAATGATATGCCAAGTATCTTCTATAAACATATCAGGTGTGGGATTCTTCATCAGGGAGAAATTACTGGTGGATGGAAGATAAGTCGAGATGATGATGTGGATTTGCTAAACATGACAAAGAAAGAAATTAATGCTACAAAATTTATGGCTAATCTAAAAAAGTCATTATCTGATTATCGTGAAGAATTAACTCAATCTAATTGGAATGATGGGGTTTGGAAAGCAGCAAGGAACAAGATAAAGGCAATCATTAAATCGTCCAAATGAATAAGATTATGAAAGCAACCTAACCCTGCATGCACCCGACCCGCCTTCGGCGGGATGGTCAGCGGCGCGATTTTTGCAAAGTTGGGCCACGATGAAAGTATGTAGTCTTGCAAAGACGGCGGGCGGGTGATGCTCCCGTTAGGGTTCGTTTGGAGGAAAAAGAGCGGCGGCGCGTTTTGAATTGTTGAGAGCGGGCAAGGGAAGCGTGGCGGCGCAGGTGATTTTGG
>JAADDM010000184.1 GCA_013153955.1 Gammaproteobacteria bacterium
GCGTGATTACCCCTTCATCATCCAATACGGTCAGTGTGTTGCCTTCCGCTTTAATTCTTAAAATTCGATTACCATCGCCATACTCGTTGCTGTGCTTAAAGCGAGATGACTCAATGCCCTGGATGGGGTTAACCCAGTGTAAATATCCCCAAGCGTCCACGACCAGTAGCTCTCCTTGAGAAAGAAGTAAGTCCCCAACCAGTCGGCCCTTAAAAGCTGTCTGCTTCCAAACGGGCGCACCACTGACTAGGTCAAAAGCGTGCAAAATATCACGATCATCCACAACATACAGGTGGCTATCATCTACCGCTAAATCTCGGTAGCCTGATACTTCATTCACAAAGTAAAAGTTACCTGTGCGAGGGTCAATAGAGACCAGCTTACCGTGATAGCCTAGCGCAAATAGTCTATCTTGCTTAATGACTAGGCCTGCCTGAACATCAACCATGCGTTCTAAATCAGTTCGTCCCTTAGGAACTGCGACACGCGTCTCCCAAAGCAGTGCGCCTGACTTTGCTGATAGTGCCTGAATGGTTCCGCTGTCCCACCCAATAAATAAGGTATTGTCATAGACAACAACCGGTGGAGAGCCACGTAAAGAGAGACTTGGCATTTGATGCGCTGCCGTCCAAACAATTTCACCTGTTTTAAGGGACAGTGCATAGACATTCCCATCAACAGTACGGGTAAATACCTTTTGGTCACTAATCACCGCATGACTCATCACTTCACTTGAGAGCTGCGTCTGCCAACCGATTTGCCCCGTATCCGCTGCGACTGAGAAAACCTGACCTTTTGCTGTACCAATAATCAGTTGGTTACCCGATTTAGCAGGCCCTGATACAATTTGTGATGCAAACTTTGTCTGCCATGCCACCTGATCCATCCAACGTCCCTGCTCGCTTTTAAGCAGTGAAACAAGATGACCCTGTGTAGAAGCGGCATAAACATATGTCGAATCTTCAGCAAAGAAAAGCCCTTCAGAATCTTTATTCGGCATACTCTCAGTTTTAAATTGCCAATTTTTTTTAAGCGTAACGCTCGATTCAACAGGGGCTAGGATTGTCGGTTCTTTCATTACTTTTGGGGTTGAACACGCACTGAGTGCAACCGTTAAAAAGCCTAACAAGGCTAAACGCATCTTCATTCTTAAAACCAACCTTCTGTTCACTAAGTTATGCCAAGGTATCTTTTATGATGACCTTAAAAAATGTTATTTTTTGCTCAGGTTACTGTGCCAAATCATCTAACTGAATTTGAGCGAGACCCATCAAATTTTTCTCGGCCTCTACGTTTTTAACCACTTTGGTAAAAGCCACCAAAGCCATTTCTAGCTTTGATTGTGCAAGCGCAATCAGTCCAGAAACGTAATCAAACGTCGCTTGCTCAGGTGTACTTAATCCTGAGTTAGCCAGTGCTGCTAAACTCTTTTCTGCGTCATCAAAGTCTTTATTATCCGCTTGAATACGCGCCATACGTAATTGAGCAGTATGTTTAAGTTGCGCATCTTCTGTTGTATTAACAACCCAATTCAGTTGGGTCAACGCTTCTGCTGACTCACCCTTTTCAAAGCTATATTTGGCATACAACATTGCAGCCCCAACTGCATAAGGGCTATCTGGCTGGTCTTGAATGAGCTTAAGTGCATCACGTGACACCTCACCAAAAGAACCATTCTGCATATTGGCTTGTAACGCTTCAAACAGGGTAGAAGCATTCACCGACTCAATATATTGAGTATTTGTCCAATAACGCCAACCTGATACAGCCAAAACACCGACTAAAACTAGGCTCAGTGTTTGCGTTCCATTTTTTGTCCACCAGGCTTTAATCGCTTCTACTTGCTCTTCTTCTGTATCGTAACGGCTCATAACTTAAACTCTTCTTAGTTAACTATTTTAAAATTAAGGATTCTATTGTTCTATACAGAGAGTAGATCTTTTAGGGTCGCGGCAAGCGCATCCCATGAGACCGTCTGTTGCTCTGATTTTTCACGTAACGGCTTTATGGCTGCAACCTTATCAGCAACCTCTTGCTCACCTAATACGATTGCATACGAAGCACCCGATTTATCAGCCTTTTTAAATTGGCTTTTAAAACTACCGCCCCCACAGTTCATTTGAACATTAATACCAGGCAATGCATCTCTTAACATTTCAGAGATAACCAGGCCTGGTCGTTCTACATTTTCGCCAACTAAGACGACATAAAGATCTGGTTTTGAAATTTCAGGTACTTTATTGTTATCAATTAACAGAGCTGCAAGTCGCTCAATACCCATCGCAAAGCCAACAGCGGAAGTTGGTTTACCTCCAATTTGCTCTACCAAGCCATCGTAACGGCCTCCTGCACAGACCGTTCCTTGCGCACCTAACTCAGTGGTAACCCACTCAAATACTGAACGGTTATAGTAATCTAATCCACGCACAAGGCTTGGATTAATCACATACTCCACGCCCACATCATCTAGATGGGCTTTAAGCATTTCAAAGTGTGCTGCTGACGCTTCATCCAAATGATCAATTAGCTTTGGTGCCCCCTCAACAATGGCTTTCAGCTCTGGATTTTTAGTATCCAAAATTCTCAGAGGATTCGTCTCTAAACGACGTAAGCTATCCTCATCCAACTGATCTTTATACTCTGTTAAATAGCTAACGAGCTTCTTGCGATAGTCTGCACGGGCAGCTTGACTGCCTAAAGAGTTAATCTGTAGTTCAAGATTTTCTAGGCCTAGTTTTTCCCACAATCGAGCTGTCAAAATAATAAGCTCTGCATCAATATCAGGTGTTGCCAAACCAAAGACCTCGACCCCAAACTGATGAAACTGTCGATAACGACCTTTTTGAGGGCGCTCGTAACGGAACATCGGCCCAGTGTAGAAAAGTTTTTGTACTTGATTATGGGTCAATCCATTTTGAACCACGGCGCGTACACAGCCAGCCGTCCCTTCTGGGCGAAGCGTTAAGCTGCCGCCACTTCGGTCTTCAAAAGTATACATCTCCTTTTCGACAATATCGGTCACCTCACCAATCGAGCGTGAAAAAAGTTCTGTTTTTTCAACAATGGGTAATCGAATTGAGCGATAGCCATACTGCGTCATCACAGATTCTGCACTACTCACGATATGGTTAAAGGCATCCACACTCTCACCATAAATATCATTCATTCCGCGAATTGCTGCAATCTGTTTAGCCATAAGGATTATTTCTCTTTCTAGTGTGTGATAAACGATAAGACAAATGCCTTATCCCTTTATTTTCCTGACGAAACGGACAGGAATAAAAATAGGACAATCAATCCCAATAAAAGGACTAACGCCCATTTAGTAATTTTTTTACCCAGCAGAGGCTTGTTAATAGGGAAGCTATAACGCTGCACTGAATGTAACTCGCTGCAGACACTATTTACATCAGGAAAATAGGCCTCAATCTCAGCGTAATCTATTCCAAGCAAACTGGCATAATTACGAATATAGCCCCGTTCAAACGTAGTTAAATCTCCGGGATTAAACTCATCGCCTTCTATTTTTTCTAGCTGCTCTATGGAGAGGTTTAGGCGAGCTGATACTTCTTCTAAGGAGAGTCCTTTAGACTGCCTGCCTTCGATAAATACCCGATTAAGCGGGGTAAATTCCTCTACATGTTCGTCAGTCATAGCCTTATTCCTTATAGAAAACTCGGTGTGCCTTGATATTACAATTTGATAATTGAATCCAGTTCAATCGTATGCTGCGTTCTTTTGATTCTATCTGAGACCTTACCTGCTAACTGTCCACACGCGGCATCAATATCTTCACCACGGGTTTTACGCACCGTCACCTTTAGGCCTTTATCTT
>JAADDM010000238.1 GCA_013153955.1 Gammaproteobacteria bacterium
TTTTCAAAGGTCTTTTGAAAGTACTTTAGCTCACTGGCACTGTCGGCATCTTTACACTGTATACGCGTGGCACGGCAGTCTGGCAGGTGAAACATCGCCCCCTCTTCAACCGTTAACAAACTGATAATGGCTTCGTTACCTGAAAGCTCTACGCCACATAATCTTTCTGCTTTAATGTCTATCATTTTTATTCCTTTATAGAGAGGCGTTCTTTAGCTGCGCCTCGTAGAGTGTCCATAGCCTAATTTAAAATCAGGTTATTTTGCCCAAGTATCTCTTAATGCGACCGTGCGGTTATAGACCTGCACGTCACCCGACTGGTTATCTCGGCAGAAATAACCTTCGCGTTCAAACTGATAGGCTTTTTCAGGTTCTGAATTAGCCAGGCCTGGTTCAACAAGGCCCTGTTTAACTTCTAATGACTCTGTGTTTAATACACTTTCAAAGTCATCAGCTTTGGCTGGGTTTTCAACACTGAATAGGCGGTCATAAATTCTAAACACGGCTGGCAGCGCTTTGGAGGCTTCAACAAAGTGAATCACACCTTTTACCTTACGGCCATCGGCTGGATTTTTACCCAGTGTTTCTGGATCATAAGTACAGTAAATGGTGGTGAAATTGCCCGCTTCATCTTGATCTGCGCGTACGGCTTTAATAATGTAGGCGTTACGTAAACGCACCTCTTTATCCAGAGCTAACCGCTTAAACTTTCCGTTTGGCGCGACTTCCTGAAAATCTGCTCTATCAATATAAAGCTCTTTTCCAAAGAAAATTTCACGTTTGCCCATCGCTTCATTTTGAGGGTGAATCGGTGCTTGAATAGACTCGATATCCCCATCGTAATTTTCAATGACGATTTTAATCGGATCCATGACAGCCATGGTTCGCGGTGCAATTTTATTTAAATCGTCACGGATAGCGGCTTCTAAAACATCCATCCCTGTCATGCTATCTACTTTTGAGATACCAATGCGGTCGGCAAAATCACGCAAAGAGGCTGCGGTATAACCACGACGACGCAGGCCTGAAATAGTAGGCATACGCGGATCATCCCAGCCCGATACCAAGTTATCATCCACTAACTGGTGCAGTTTACGCTTAGACATCACCGTATACTCTAGGTTTAAGCGTGAAAACTCATACTGGTGTGGACGATCAGGTTTGTTAAAGTCGTTTAGGTGCTCAAGCATCCAATCGTACAAACGGCGGTTATCCTGAAATTCGAGCGTACACAGTGAGTGCGTAATGCCTTCGATTGCATCCGAAATACAGTGTGCAAAATCGTACATTGGATAGATACACCACTTGTCACCCGTTTGATGATGGTGCTCAAAACGCACACGGTACAACGCTGGATCACGCATACACATAAAAGAGGAGGCCATATCTATTTTGGCGCGCAAAACACACTCGCCCTCTTTCATCTCGCCGTTTTTCATCTTGGCAAACAAGGCTAAGTTTTCAGCCGGCGAAGTATCACGATACGGACTATTTTTACCAGGTGCTTTAAGTGAACCACGGTACTCACGTGTCTCTTCGGCATTTAGGAAGCAGACATAGGCAAGCCCTTTCTCAATAAGTTCTGACGCATAGGCGTAAAACTGATCAAAGTAATTGGATGAGTAGCGAATGTCGCCCGCCCACTCAAAGCCCAACCACGTCACATCTTTTTTAATGGATTCAACGTACTCGAGGTCCTCTTTGCTTGGATTGGTATCATCAAAACGCAGATTACACTGCCCGTCATAATCTGCGGCTGTACCAAAGTTTAGGCAGATAGACTTGGCATGACCAATATGCAGATAGCCATTTGGCTCAGGCGGAAAACGGGTATGAACCATCTCATGCTTATGCTGCGCTAAATCTTCGTTAATAATATTACGGATAAAGTTTGTTGGGCGGTCGCTTACTGCATTATCGTCGTGCTTACTCATCATCTACTCTTAAATTCTATGTTCGCTCAAGCGGCGAACTAACGACTGAAAACCAAGCCAAAATAAAACAATCGCGCTTCACTGAAGAAGTCGCAGGCCTGGTTCGTTTAAAATGAGGTAATTATAGCATTCACACCTAATGTTAGGCTTATTTAGTGCTGTTTTTACTGTCTATTTTTATCCTAAAATCCAAATATATTCACACCTCTATCAAGCTTTCATATCCCTATCTTTGCGCCTTAATCACACTTTTGCCGTGATTTGACTCACTTTTTATCGCCCGACAAGACCTAAAGTGACGTAAAATGCCAAAAAAAATCTAAAGGTTACCCTGATGGACTACTTTCCAAAGCGCATCGTCTGCCTTACTGACGAAACTACTGAAATGCTCTATATTCTAGGCGAGCAAGATCGAATCGTCGGTGTATCGGGTTTCAGTACCCGCCCCCCTCAAGTGCGCCAAGAGAAGCCCAAGGTGTCCGCTTTTACTTCTGCCAAAATAGACAAAATATTGGCCTTAAAGCCCGACTTGGTACTTGGGTTTTCTGACCTACAGGCTGACATTGCTGCTAACTTAGCAAAAGCAGGCGTACAAGTTCATCTGTTTAATCAACGCTCTGTGCCTGAAATTTTTAGCATGATTGCTGTTTTAGGGGCACTGGTGGGTGCAAGTGATAAAGCCCACGCATGGATTGCACAACAGCAGGCTAAATTAGATTTTATTCAGCAACAGGCCAAGGAATTTAAACAAAAGCCTGTGGTCTATTTTGAAGAGTGGCATGATCCCATCATTACTGGCATACAATGGGTCTCCGAGCTGATTACGATTGCAGGAGGCCAGGAATGCTTTCCGGAACTGTCTAATGAAAGTTTGGCCAAAAAGCGAATTGTTGCAGATCCCTTAGAAGTGGTTAAGCGCAACCCTGACATCATCATTGGCTCTTGGTGTGGCAAAAAGTTTCACCCACATAAAGTAGGTGAACGACCTGGCTGGGAAAACGTTAATGCCGTCGTGAATCAACAGGTATACGAGATTAAATCGGCCCATATTTTACAACCCGGACCTGCCGCATTAACCGATGGATTAGATCAGGTCGTAAAGATCATTCAGAACTGGCAAGCAGCAGAACAAGCATAGAGCGCACTTTTTTTATGCAATTAACCCGATTTATTTTTTCATGCACTTTACTCCGTAAAATCTATGACAACTGAACTCACCCCTAAGGATTTGACCCTCTCATTAACGGAGAAGGTCATCCAAAAAACCTGCCCTATCTGCCAAAGCCCATTAAATTGTGGCATAGAGCCGGGTAAAGATAGCTGTTGGTGTGATGACCTGCCCTATATTATGCCAGCCAGCTTTGAGCTAGACTGCCGCTGTAAAGTCTGCCTAATCCAAGCCATTCAGTTGCGCATAGAGGAGACGCTTAAGCAGCACGCACATGAAGATTTGCTCGCCATTGCTCGTCCCTTTTTTAAGCCTGATAAATTAATAGAGGGCATTGATTACAGCATTGAGCAAGGCAATTATGTCTTTAGCCAGTGGTACCACTTAAAGCGCGGTCACTGCTGTGGCAATGGCTGCCGAAACTGCCCTTATCCATCCTAGCATTGTCATAACAGACTGTAACGAACGACAACAAGCCTTTATTATAATAGGGCTGGTGAAGATTAAAGTCATTGCAATGCACGATAGCGTTTTAAATGACACACCCAATAAACCCTATAAACTAAATACCAAATATAAATACACTCGATAAAAGGTGCACTGCATGTCCACGCCCTCTCAACTAGAACAGACTCAAGCCAAGCTTTTAAAGCACCACGGAGGCAATGGCTATCGCGCG
>JAADDM010000128.1 GCA_013153955.1 Gammaproteobacteria bacterium
CAAGTAAACGTGCTAACGTCTGAGCCAATAGCGTTTTACCCGATCCTGTTGAACCAATTAGCAAAATATTACTTTTTGTTAACTCAACATCTTCTTTAACATGTGCATTCTGTAGGCGTTTATAGTGGTTATATACTGCCACAGAAAGCACTTTTTTAGAGCTTTGCTGACCAATGACATAATCATCTAATATTTTATTTATTTCATGCGGCGTTGGCAGGTCTTCCAGATCAAAAATACTGGTCTCCTCTTCGCCAAACTCTTCACGTAGAATATCGTTGCAAAGCTCAACACATTCATCACAAATATAAACAGATGGGCCTGCAATTAATTTTCTAACTTCATCCTGGGTTTTGCCGCAGAATGAACAATCTAGAGGGGTTTCATCACTCATATCTTTTACCTTATCGACGGGTTAATACTTGATCAATTAAGCCATACTCACATGCTTCTTCAGCACTCATGAAATTATCACGATCAGTATCTTTTTCAATCACTTCCATTGGCTGTCCAGTATGTTCTGACAGCGCTAGGTTTAAACGGTTTTTAATTTGTAATATCTCTTGAGCGTGAATTTGAATATCACTTGCTTGGCCTTGAAACCCACCTAATGGCTGATGAATCATGACGCGTGAGTTAGGTAGTGCAAAACGTTTCCCCTTCTCTCCTGCGGATAATAGGAATGACCCCATACTCGCTGCCTGACCAATACACATTGTACTGACATTCGGTTTGATAAAACGCATCGTGTCATAAATGGCCATACCCGCCGTCACACTACCCCCTGGAGAGTTTATGTATAAGTGAATATCCTTATCTGGATTTTCAGACTCTAGGAATAGCATTTGAGCAACAATAAGATTAGCCATATGATCTTCAACTTGACCGACTAAAAAGATAACTCGCTCTTTTAAAAGTCTTGAGTAAATATCATACGAACGCTCTCCACGACTTGTCTGTTCAACGACCATTGGTACTAATGCATTGTGAATCATATTATCCATTTTTTCGTTTTATCCCAATTTGAAAGCAATTAACTATATGTGTTATTTCTTGTTAGGTGTATCTTAGCTTTTTCCAAGGCAAAAAAAAACTTAACCTAGAGGACAAATGAGATATTCATCCACTAGATTAAGCTTTTCTTAATTTAGAGGCTAAATTTAGCCTCTAATCGGTCAATTAAGCCGTAGGGCTAACCACTTCTTCAAATGACTTGCTGACTTTAGAAACCTTAGCGCCCTCTAAAATCTTCGCCGCTACTTTTGCTTCAACTAAAATAGCGCGAATCTCATTCTTAGCACCTGGATTCTCTGAATACCACTGAATCACTTCAGCAGGGTCTTCATATGAAGCAGCCTGTTCAGCAATGTAAGCATTCACTTCATCATCAGAGGCTTCTAGGTTGTTTTGCTTGATAATATCACCTAACACTAAGCCTAGCTTAACGCGTGTTTCAGCTTCTTCAGCAAACTGTGCTGGCTCAAGACCGGCATTGTCTTGACTAATGCCCTGCTGCTGAAGGTTTTGTACTGCACGCTCCATTAGGTTTTTAATCTCTTGCTCAATCAATGCTTTAGGCATATCAACCACAACGGCTTTCTGCAAAGCATCTAAAACGGCTGCACGATTAGCACTCTCTACTGCACGTTCAAGCTCTTTGACCATGCTGTCTTTGATTTCAGCGGTTAAAGCTTCTGCAGTCCCTTCAGCCACACCAAATGACTGAACAAACTCTTCATCAATTTCTGGCAAGACTTTGGTCATAATTGAGTGAACAGTGATATCGAATGTCGCTGCCTTACCTTTTAAATCATCTGATTGATAATCCTCAGGGAAAGTCACTTCAATCGTCTTCTCTTCGCCTTTCTTCATTCCGATAATTTGATCTTCAAACCCAGGAATCATACGACCAGAACCGATCTCTAAAGGTGCGTTCTCTGCAGATCCACCTTCAAACTCAACCCCGTCAATTTTACCAACAAAGTCAATCATGACCTGCTCGCCTTTCTTAGCTTTCTTAGCCGCACTCTTAGAAGGCTTCCAAGCCATACGCTGTTCACGTAGTCGCTCAATCATCCCTTCAACGTCTTTATCCGTCACTTCCGCTTCGATTGTTTCAACCGTTACGTCTGAAAACTCAGGCAGTGTGATTTCAGGATAGATTTCAAAACGTGCAGTGAACTTAATCTGTCCGTCAGAATCATCTAGGTCATCAAACATTGGCATACCAGCAACCTTTAAAGACTCCTGATCAACGGCATCATAAAATGCTTTCTGCAGTGCTTCACCCATTACTTCTTGGTTTACCTGTGCGCCATGCTGCTGCTTAACAACATTTAAAGGGACTTTACCTGGGCGAAAACCATCCATCTTCACGTTACGACGAATTTCGTTTAAACGCTTATCTACACTTGCTTTTAAGTCAGTAGATGGAAACGTGACTGTCATCTTGTGCTCAAGGCCTTGTTCTGGTTTTTCTACAGTTACTTGCATTTTAAAATCTCAATATTTGTTGACAAAATTAGGGACTTAGTTAAATTCAATTAACTAAAAATTAGGCTCAAAATTATACTGACTTCGACTTTAAATTTAAAGTAAAACAGTCAATTTCACTCAAAAAACCCATTAAAACAACAAGAAAGCCACTGCAACCTTGTCAATAAGCGCAGAAATGCTAAAATTCGACTCAAATTATTTAACTCGAGTTGTATGCGGATCGCCTCTAACCAAGCGTCCGCGTGCACTTTAGCCCACAAGAAGCAAAGGATTCACACAATGAATATTGAAAAAATTGTATTAATGGCCGCTGGTACGATGGTTTTAGCCAGCTCAATTTTAAGCGTTTACCACACTCCTGAATGGATTTACCTAACGGGATTTGTCGGGGCTAACTTACTGTTCTCTGGTATTACAGGTTTCTGCCCAATGGTTAAGATTCTTAAAAAGTTTGGCTTTTCACACGGGTGTGCTTTTAAATAATTCACTACGCGCTGTTGAAAATAAAAAAGGCCTACAGTGATGTAGGCCTTTTTTTTCCTTGTATTTTCTATAACAGCGAATAGAATTTTAAGTTAACGCCTTAGTCCAACCCAGCTTCTGCCCGCTGAGTCTCAACTTCAAGCGCTTCCTCTAAATCCATCCACTCCATTTCAGCCGACTCGATTAACTGCTCACATTCAGACTGAGATTTAATACACTCGGCTAACTTATCTTTATTCGCCGCCTCATATAGTGCGCTGTCCTCCATCATCTCATGCAACGCTGCCTGCTCCGCTTGTAGTTTATCCAACTGCTTCTCTAGCTTCTTAATGGCATGGGTAATCGGTTTTAGGCGTTTATCCAACTGCTTACGTTGAATAGCCCCCTCTTTTCGGGCTTCTTTTTTAGAGCGACCCGGCTTGGTTTCTTTTAAATCAGAAGATTTTTGCTTCAGCGTTTTAAGTCTCGCTTGTAGATAGGAGTCCAAGTCGCCCATAAACAGACTCACTTCGCCTTCATGTACCCACCAGAACTGATCGGCAATACTGGCTAACATGTGCTTATCGTGCGTCACAATAATCAACGCCCCATCAAAGTCCTGTAATGCCATATCCAGTGCATCACGTGTTTCCATATCTAAGTGGTTGGTCGGCTCATCCAAAATAATCAAATTGGGTTTTTGATAGACAATCAGTGCCAGTGCAAGTCGAGCCTTCTCCCCCCCTGAAAAATATTTAATTGAGTCTAAGCACTGTTCGTTAGAGAAGCCAAAGCCGCCTAAAAAATTAC
>JAADDM010000211.1 GCA_013153955.1 Gammaproteobacteria bacterium
CCTTCGCCTACTCACTCTTCAAGCTGCAGGAGCGGGTTACCTTCTTCATCGAGCCCGGGACCGAGGTCTACGTGGGAATGATCGTCGGCGAGAACTCCCGCGAGGGCGACATGAACGTCAATGTGACCAAGAACAAGAAGCTGACCAACGTCCGCGCCGCCGGCTCCGACGAGAACATCAAGCTGATCCCGCCGCGCAAGATGACGTTGGAGGAGGCGCTGGAGTTCCTGGCCCCCGACGAACTGCTAGAAGTAACCCCCAAGAGCCTGCGCCTGCGCAAGGCCATCCTCGACCCCGGCCAGCGAAAGCGGGTGGAGCGGGGTAAGGAGCCGCGGTAGGCGGTCTAGTTCAAGTTCTCGCCACTTAGTGGTGGTTCACCAAGCTTCCCAAGCGCCTCGGAAGCTTTGCGGCGTACCCATTCATCTCTTGCCTCTAATGCCAGTTTTTTGAGGGCTGGGATAGCTTGAGGACCGATTTCTTCTAGTATTTCAGTAGCCCTATACCGCGAGGACTCATACTCTGCTTCCCTGGCCAGACCCTCTAGTAAAAGAGCAGCTTTTTCGGGGATAAGTTTCCCAAGCGCTTCGGCGGCATAAATCCGCACGCGCTCATCTCCAGCATTTTTAACCAACCTGTCAAGGGAAGGTATAGCCTCCGGTCCCAGCTCCCCAAGCGCCACTACAGCATCCCGCCGCACCCGCTTATCTGCCTCACGTGCTAATTTTTCAAGAGTGGAAATTGCTATTAGACCCAGTTGCGCAAGAGCCTCCGCAGCTTTATCGCGAATGTATCTATCTGTAAAATGGCTATGACCTTCTTTTTTGAAAACCAACCTCTCTAAAATTGGGATAGCCCCTTCGGGGTCAAGTACCATAAGCGCCCGTGCGGCTCTCAGCTGCAAAAGCTCATCCTCAGCCTTGAGGGCCAACTGCTTCAACAAGGGGATTGTTCTCTGGGCATCAATCTCGCCTAGGGACTCAGCTACCCTTAGCTGCCTATCCTCATATTTAACTTCTAGGACTAGGTGTTCTAGGGCGGAAACAGTTTCCTCTGGGTCATTCTTTGCCAACAATTTTATCGCTTCATGTTTTATATCATTATTTTTTGTTTTTTTAATTATTTCCTTAAGTATATTAACTGCCTTTTCCCAATCTAATTTTTCAAGCGCCTTGGCGATTTCCAACCGTATCTTTGTATTTTCTACGTCTCTAGCCAACTTTTCTAGGGCGGGAATCGCTTCGATGCCGATTTCTCCTAACATCTCAACGGCTCGCTGGTGTTCACTACAACAATAATTATTACTTTCTTTTTTAATAATATCTATAAGAGCAGGAATTGCTTTTGAAGGGTCATATTTCCCGAGCTCCGCGGCGGCCTCGATCTGCACTGGATTCACCTCGTTGGCCAACTTCTCAAGAATAGGAATTGCTATCTTATAATCAAGCTTCCCCAGTGCCCTAGCGGCCTCAAGCTGCACCGGTTCCCACTCTGCTTTATGAATTAGCTCTTCAAGAGCAGGAATAGCTTTGTCTGGGTCAAGCTTGTTGAGTATCCCATTAAGTGCTTCAGAAGCTTTAAGTCGTATTGACTCATCGTTCACTGCTAAGATTAACTCTATTAAAGCGGAGATTGTCCATGTGGGATCGAGTTTTCCATATGTAATAACTGCATCAAGCCGAATAAGCTCACTCTTCGCTTTAAAAGCCAACTCCTCAAGGGCCAGAGCAGCAACTTTTCCAGCCTTAAATCTTATTAATAACTGAGCGATCCTTAACCGTTGCCATTCATCTTCTATCGCCCACACCAACTCTTCTAAAATTGGGGTTGCCTTAGAGGGATCATGCTCGCCAAGAGTTTTTGCAGCCTCGAGCCGAACCAATTGATCTTCCGCTTCCCTGGCCAATTCCTCAAGAGTGGGCATTGCCTTAGAGGAATCAAGCTCGCCAAGAGTTTTTGCAGCCTCGAGCCGCACTTCTTCAGTTCTTGCCTCTCGGGCCAGCTTCTCGAGAGTAGGGATTGCTTTATGCCCAAGGTTGCCAAGCGCTTTCACAGCTTCAAGTCGCACCTATTGCACCTCCCCCAATGCCAACTTCTCAAGAATAGAGATTGCGAGATTTCGCAGCTCTGCATTAACGGCAACGATGGTCAATAGTTCTATACTAGGGTTCTGATTCAACCAATCTTGCCACAATTGTGGTTCGTAGCTCGCGCCCCAACCCCATGCTTTAGCCACAACTTCTAAGTGGCGTTTTGTGTTAATGCTAATCGGATCACTTTCCCCTAGCTGTAGCAAATTTCTTATAAGACTCACTTGTCTCTCTTTTTGTATAAGTGTTAAAGCAAATAAAAGCGTTTGTTGCCATTGCATATTAAAAATATAAGGATGTATCCAGTCTTCCCAAAATGCTTCTGGCTTGTTGTTATATAATTTTGCTAAAGCTTCTGCGGCTAAAAATTCATGGAGTGACTCGTGTCCCAACCGACAGAGCTTACGCTCTTCCCACCACTTTTCAGCCCCGGAAATACCATCTGTTAAGCTTACACATGAATGACCAAAAATAGCCTCTCGGGCCACGTCGGGTAATTCGTCTGACGAGCAGGTAGCGCGAACTGTCTTATGTAAATAGTCATTTTGTTTGAGCAGTAACTCTAAGCACCCTAACCATGTACGCGTCTGTGGATCTACGTCCAGCGCGGTCCCACCTTTGTTAGATTTAGGTTTGGCATTCTCGCCAAACTCCAATAATTGACGTAAATAATTTTGATAAAGTTTGCTGCGTGTCTGAGGCATATGCGCAACCGGATCCTCTGGATAACGCCTCCGTAAAACCAGATAACGCGCAATTACCATTTGCACCATCAACGCAGTGGTAGGTAAACCTATATAGCTAGCAAAATAATCAATTAGTTTTTCCATTTCTTCATTTGTTAATAATAAATTTTTATCATCATTAGTAACGGACCAACGCTCAATGAACGTCACTACTTCAGCCTTGTCCCACGGCCGTAGCGCCAGCTTGAGCACTCCTTCGTCGCCTTGAACCCAAGGAATGCCTCTTACGCTTCCGGGCCGCCCCAGCACCAGGTAACGGTGATTGCCCTCTTCAGTCCACAAGCCACGCAGCCGCTGCAGGGCTTTGGTCTGGACCGGTTCACCCACTTCGTCTAAGCCGTCTACGATAACCAGCAGCGCGCGGTTGGGGGCTCCTTCGGCTTTTCGCACCAGGCTACCCAACAAGCCATCGAGCACGCCCGCGTTTGGAATCTCGACCGATCCCAGCGGCGCATCTTCCGCGAGTTTGATGAGGTCGTCGGCGTTGAAGTAAAGGGGGAGGTAGAGCACGGCAAGCTCGCTATCTTCTCCACCCAGCAGCTTTAACGATTCCGCGGCTGCAAAGTGCATAATAGCGTGCGCCATGGTGGTTTTACCTACGCCTGCCTCACCTTCAACGGCGAACAACCGCTCGCTAAGGGGCCGTATAAGGAGATCGCGCGCCGGATAGCGCTTTGGCGTTTCGTTCAGCTCAACCTGCTTGTCTTCGTCTGCCCTTATATTTTCTAGTTTTCGCTCATCCAGTTCTGGCCAGAGCAGATATCTATCTATATTTAGAGCGCCGGTAAAGGGTACGAGTCCTTTAGGCGCAGCAATGGCGCCGAAATGTTCGGCCGCGTTTTTGAGGTACGCCTTGAGTAGATTATCCTGCGTAGTTTGTTCGCCGTATTGTTTTACTACGTTTAATGCGATGCCTAAACCC
>JAADDM010000080.1 GCA_013153955.1 Gammaproteobacteria bacterium
CCGCAGCCTTGGCAGGCATAAGTGGCATCACTCACTGCCTCAACGGTTTGACAGCCCTCTGTGATAGCGACTCGAATCTCTTTAGCGGGTACGTCATAGCAGACACAGATTTGTTCATCATCTTTATAGATCATATTTTAGGATTCTTTTATTAAGCGTGGTTTCAAATGGACCCTGCATTTAAGTCAATCCATTTGCCAATTACCTGAAAGTAAAAATAGGGTCGTTAGCGCCCTAGCTCTCGTTGTTCAAGAGACTTTCGGGTTAAATAGCGTACGATATGTGCAGCATCTTCTGGACTGATTTTATTAAATTTAAACGCTGTACGATGCTTCCCCTGTGCTGTTGGTTGTGCGCCCACAGAGACACACTCAGCTTGTGCAAAAATAAAGTCTTCCTCGAGCAAAAACATCACACAAAACTCATCACCGACGGCAAGCTTATCTTTTAAAAAAAGGGCAAAGCCCGCTTCTGCTAAATTGACACTGTAGATAGGCCAATGCTGAGTATCGGAGAGCGATTGATACGCATCCTTGAGCTTTGAGAACATTCGTTCATAGTGATTAAGCTTATCCGTTAAGCACACAATGACTTTGGCAAGCCAATTTCCCTGTTCAGCAAGTGTGGGTAAATTCCCCACATAATTAGAGAGCTTAAACACGGGCGGTGATGCTTGATGATACATAAAGACTTTGCCATGGAGCTTACCCTCAACGACTGGCAGTAGCTCTAATAATATCTCATCTATTCGACGGTAAAGCCCCTGTAGCAAAGCCATTATTTTTGAGTTCGAGTCGCTGGAGGGCATGATTAGTATCTGGTTCACTAATAGTTTTTGACGATATTCATCCGTTAAAGAGATATCCTCTCCCTGCACAATACTGTCGAGCAGCCAGACAACAAACTCTAGTTTTTGATTAATACCATCAAACAACGCAACTGCACCGTTTTCAATATGCACTTCATCTTTAAACAAGGCTTTCAGCAGTGCATTATCATCGGCAATTTCATGGTATTCATGCGATTTAATCAGCTGCTCTTTACTGACATGAAAGCATTTTTGTTGCGTTAGGCTCGGTTCTAAATAGACAGAGATTGAGACATCAAACCGAAAATACGCTCTTTTTTCGTTATTCACAAGACGCCCTTACGATGACATTTTTATCTACTATACCTTGATTGATTGTGACTTTAAACACCTCTATTAAGGAAGGGGTTAAGAACCAACCTTCTTAAAAAACTAAACGTTAGAGATAAAAAAAGCGCCCTAAGGCGCTTTAAATAAAATTAACAATCTGCTTAGATTATTTACCGCTGGTAGATACATGATAGTGAGGATCTTCCGATACATTTACCTCTACCAACTCTTTTGCAGCGTCTAATAGCACCTGGCATTCAGGGCTTAAATGTTGCAGCACTAATTTCTTACCTGCCGCTTGATACTTTTTAGTGAGTGTATCAATCGCTTCAATGCCAGTATGGTCATAGACTCGTGAGTGCATAAAATCAATTTTGACACACTCGGGATCATGCTCAATATCAAACATATCAATAAAGTTTTTAGCTGAAGCAAAGAAAAGTGGCCCTTGTACTTTATAGGTTTTAACGACTTTCCCATCAATCGTCTCAATGCTCTGTTCAAGCATGATTCGCTGTGCATGCTCCCAAGCAAAGACCAGTGCTGCGACAACAATACCTGCAATAACTGCAACGGCTAAATCAAACACCACCGTTAACACAGTAACCAGCACCATCACAAAGGCATCCGCTTTACTCATGCCGCGCATGATATTCCAACTTGACCAGTTAAAGGTAGCAATGACCACAAAGAACATCAGTCCCACTAATGCGCCAATAGGCACCATCTCAATCCAAGAGGAGGCAACCAATACAATCACAATTAGACCCAGTGCAGCTGAGATACCAGACCAACGCCCCGTCCCCCCTGAGTTGACGTTAATCATAGACTGACCAATTAGAGCACAGCCCCCCATTGTGCCAAACGCGCCAGCAGTACAGTTTGCTGCACCCAGAGCAATACACTCTTTGTTGGCTTGACCACGTGTATTAGTGATGTCATCAATAAGGGTCATGGTCAATAGCGATTCAACCGAACCGATAATGGTTAGGATAATGGCATAAGGCAGTACAATCCATAGTGTTTCTAAGCTCCAAAAGCCTTCCGGCAAGGTCGTGAACCAACTCAAACCTTGAAAACCACCCTCAACGCCATCCCCATACACCAACGACTCAAGCGTGCCTGAAACAGAGGCTTTGTCGCCGACTGTAACCGCATTAATATCAAAGAAAATAACCGCCAGTGACACCAGTACAATCGCGGCAAGCGCAGAAGGCACCGCTTTGGTGATTTTAGGCAGTAGATAGATAATCGCAAGCGTCGCAGCAATAATCATCAGCATAATATTCAGGCTTGTGCCTGTTAGCCACTCACCGTCTACATCTTTAAACTGAGTGAACTGGGCAACCAATATAATCAACGCTAGACCGTTTACAAACCCGAGCATGACCGAGCTGGGCACCATTCTGATAAAACGTCCCCACTTCATAATACCGATGAATATCTGAAAGACCCCCATCATAATAACGGCTAAGAATAGAAAGGAAGCACCATGCTCCATTACAAGGTGCATCATGACCACTGCCAAAGAACCTGCCGCTGCGGTAATCATCCCTGGACGACCGCCGAATACTGCGGTAATCATCCCCACAATAATCGCTGCATAGAGGCCGACTAAAGGGTGAACGCCGGCAACAAATGCAAATGCGACCGCTTCTGGCACAAGGGCAAGCGCCACGGTAATACCTGACAAGGTATCATTTTTATAGGTTTGCCACTGAAATGGCTGGCCTGGTTGGGTTGAATGGCTCATGAAAGCTCCTAAAATTAAAGTGTGCAAATTTTAACAAAAACGCAGTACAATTATCGAATAATCAACTATTTGGAGCGCTCTATGTGGATTAATCATATTGGCGAAATTGCCATGGGCTTTTTTGTCTTTTTAATCGTCGTTCACTTTGCCCTTCACTTTATATTTAAGGCACAGCGCATTAAACGGGATGCTCTGCAAAATAAGCAAGCAGCAGAAGCCTCTTCTTCAGAGTCTATTGAAGCGTCGGAAGAGTTTACGGAGAAGCATTAACCCCCTTAAATAACGCTTTAAATATCAGCGTTTATCTCTGCTTACCCTGTTTTTTTCTGGAAATGTACAAAAAAAGCCCCTAGAACCAAGTTGGTTCTAGGGGCTTTCGTCTATCTACCTATTTAAAGTCACTCCTTTACAGGAAAGATTAAGCTTCGATATAAGAGCAGCAGTAATCGGCAATTTCGTTCACTTTAATCCCAAACTTAGCGTTTGCTGGCACATCAAAACTTGTGCCATTTGGAATGGCTTTCCACTCCGTCTCACCGGGTAGCAACACTTCTACATTTCCGCTGGTCATATCCATGTTTTCGGCTAACTCCGTGCCAAACTCATACTCACCCGGCATCATGATACCCAATGTTTTCTTAGAGCCATCTGCAAACAAGACTGTGCGGCTCGTTACTTTGCCATCAAAATAGACTGACGCTTCTTTTACAACCGTAACATTTTCAAATTGAGACATCTTAACTTTCCTTTTTATATCAGAGTGACCACGCTTAGCCACTGTTTAATCGCCAACTAATCTCCTAGTTAAGCGGTTGCGGATTATACCTGAATAATTCCCACAAAACATAATGTGCTTTTTTAA